>CAIMWY010000371.1 GCA_903845315.1 uncultured Burkholderiales bacterium | reverse complement strand
GGTGCATTTACGTTCCATCATTCAGGAGCTGTTGTGGTTTTTGACTGGGTCGAGCAACAACAACTGGCTCAAAGAGCGAGGCGTTTCGATTTGGGATGAATGGGCACGCGAGGATGGCGACCTCGGACCTGTGTATGGCGTGCAATGGCGCAGCTGGCCCACGCCAGACGGCGGCCACATCGATCAGATCTCGGATGTCATGCAAACCCTCAAGAGCAATCCCGATTCACGTCGCATCATCGTGAGCGCCTGGAACGTGGCCGAGCTCAACAAAATGGCCTTGATGCCTTGCCATGCTTTTTTCCAGTTTTATGTCGCACCCCCTGAAACACCAGGCGCGCGTGGCCGCTTGAGTTGCCAGCTGTACCAGCGCAGTGCGGACATTTTTTTGGGTGTGCCTTTCAACATCGCCAGCTACGCGCTGCTCACGCACATGGTGGCCCAGCAATGTGATTTGGATGTGGGTGACTTCATTTGGACCGGTGGTGACTGCCACATTTACAGCAACCACCATGAACAGGTGGAACTTCAACTCAGCCGTGAGCCCTTTGCTTACCCCACACTCAAGATTTTGCGTCGCCCAGCTTCGATTTTTGATTACCAATTTGAAGACTTCGAGGTGCAAGACTACCAAAGCCATGGTGCTATTAAAGCACCGGTGGCGGTTTAAAACTGGTGTTGGGCATGGGATTGAAGCTGATCTTTGCGCGCGCCAGAAACGGGGTGATTGGCCGCGACAACGCCTTGCCCTGGCACTTGCCTGAAGACCTGGCGCATTTCAAACAGACCACGCTAGGACAACCCGTGATCATGGGCCGCAAAACCTGGGAATCGCTGCCCCCGAAGTTTCGCCCCCTGCCGGGTCGCACCAACATCGTGGTCACGCGCCAAAGGGATTGGCAAGCCGATGGCGCCCTGGTTGCTCACGACATGGTGCAAGCCGTTGAACTGTGTCCACCCAACACGCAAGCTTGGGTCATCGGGGGTGCCGAGGTGTATGCGCAAGCTATGCCGATGGCGGATACAGCTGTGGTGACAGAGATTGATGCCGACTTTGAAGGAAATGCCTTCGCCCCCAGCTTTGACAGCAGCTGGCACGAAACCTCGCGTGTGTCTGGCCTAGCTGCCAATGGCCTGAGCTACCAATTTGTCACCCTGAACCGTCACCTCTGACATCCAACGCCATGCAACTCGCCACCTGGAATGTGAACTCACTGACAGTTCGTCTGCCCCAAGTTTTGGATTGGTTGGCCGCCAACCCGGTGGATGCCTTGGTGTTGCAAGAAACCAAGACCACAGACGATAAATTTCCACGCGAAGCGATCGAAGCAGCGGGTTACCACGTGGCCTATTTCGGCCAAAAAACCTACAACGGTGTGGCCTTGATCTCACGCACGCAAGCCCATGAGGTGGTGAAGAATATTCCCAACTTGGAAGACGACATGGCCCGCGTGATTGCAGGCACCGTCGACGGCGTGCGGGTGATTGGCGCCTATTTCCCAAATGGGCAAGCGCCCGAGAGTGATAAGTTCGCTTACAAAATGCGTTGGCTTGAGGCGCTGCACGCTTGGGTCGCTCGCGAACTCAGCCAACACCCCCGTTTGGTGTTGATGGGTGACTTCAACATTACCGTGGATGACCGCGATGTGTGGGACCCGGTGGGCCTGAAAGACACCATCCATTGCACCGTGCAAGAGCGCGAACATTTTCAAAACTTGGTCGAACTGGGCATGCACGACGCCTACCGCTTGTTTGACCAAGCTGAGAAAAGTTACAGCTGGTGGGATTACCGTGAGTTTGCTTTTCGACGCAACCGGGGTTTGCGTATCGACCACATCTTGGTCAGCGATGCACTCAAAGCTTCGGTGCAGTCATGCGTGATCGACAAAGCACCACGCAAAACGAACGCCCCAGCGACCACACACCCGTGGTGGTGACGCTGGGTTGATCAACGCGCTGGCGCCATTGCGCTGCGTGAGGTGCTCAGTCTTCCAATCCCAGCTCTTGGATCTTGCGAGTGATGGTGTTGCGCCCAATGCCTAGTTTTTGCGCGGCTTCAATGCGACGTCCACGGGTGTTGGCCAAAGCAGTTTGAATCAAGCGTGCCTCAAAGCGGCGGGTCAACACATCCCACACATCGGTACGCCCGGCGACCAAGAGACTCATGGTTTCCGCCTCTAGGCCCTGCTCCCAATTGGCACCGGGCAGGTTCAAGACCACCGGATTGCCAACGCCCGCCTCATTGACGCCAGCCGTTGGACTGGGTGATGCAGGCACATTGGACGTCGTACGATCGGGCATGCTGTCTGCCCCATCGACTGCATGGATCGAGGGAGCGACCACCACATCACTGTCGATTTGAACTTCAGGCGGCAAGTCTTTGGGCTCAATGACTTGGGCGGGTGCCATCACCGTCAACCAATGGCAAATGTTTTCCAGTTGACGCACATTCCCCGGGAAAGCGAACTGATTGAGCACGGCCTGTGCCGATTCGGCGATGCGTTTGGGCTCGACGCCCAATTGCTGTGCGCTCTGCTGCAAAAAGTGGCGCGTCAACACCGGTATGTCTTCGCGTCGCTCACGCAAAGCGGGCAAGCGCAAACGAATCACGTTCAGGCGGTGGAACAAGTCTTCACGGAACACGCCATCTTTGACGCGTTTTTCCAAGTCTTGGTGGGTGGCTGCGATCACACGCACATTGGCCTTGATGGCGCTGTGGCCGCCCACGCGGTAATAGTTGCCATCGCTCAACACGCGCAACAAACGGGTTTGCAAGTCAAACGGCATGTCACCAATTTCATCCAAAAAGAGCGTGCCGCCCTCGGCTTGTTCAAAGCGCCCACGGCGTGTGGTTTGCGCACCGGTGAAGGCGCCGCGCTCGTGACCGAACCATTCACTTTCCAACAAATCTTTCGGGATGGCTGCTGTGTTGATGGCTACAAATGGTCCTTTGTTGCCCGCGTCACCGCGCGGAGAGTGCTTGTGCAAGGCGCGTGCGACCAATTCTTTGCCACTGCCACTCTCGCCTGTGATCATGACCGTCACATTGCTTTGGCTCAAACGGCCAATGGCACGAAACACATCTTGCATGGCAGGGGCTTGGCCCAGCATTTCTGGCGTGGCATCTTGCAACTCGCTTTGGGCTTGCTCGCGCTGGCTCTCGTCCACAGCACGTCGAATCAGCTCGACCGCTTTGGGCAAATCAAAGGGCTTGGGCAGGTACTCGAAAGCGCCGCCTTGAAAGGCAGAGACCGCGCTGTCCAGATCTGAGAATGCCGTCATGATGATCACGGGCAAGGTTGGCAAACGCTCTTTGACTTTGGTGAGCAGATCGAGCCCCGAGCCCCCTGGCATGCGAATGTCGCTGACCAGTATTTGCGGCCCTTCATCTTCACCCGCGGCATCAAGTGCTTGCAAAACTTCGCGCGGGTTGGTGAAGCTGCGGGTGGGTAGATTTTCTCGCTGCAACGCCTTCTCGAGCACGAAGCGAATTGACTGGTCGTCATCAACAATCCAAATCGGTTTCATTTCGGTACTTTCATTTCGGCACTTTCGTTGCATCTACAGAAGGGAAGGCAGAAGGCATCAGGGCAGTGGGATCAGGATTTTGAAATCCGTGCGTCCCGGCACACTGTCACATTCAATCAAACCATGGTGCTGCTGGATAAATGTTTGCGCCAGATTCAGCCCCAGGCCTGAGCCGCCATCTCGTCCAGAGACCAAAGGAAAAAACAACCGATCCTTGATCTCTTCCGGAATGCCGGGCCCGTTGTCAATGACATGCAATTCCAATGCCAGGCGGTAGCGTTGTTTGCCAAATGTCACCCCTCGTGTCACCCGGGTGCGCAAAACAATCTTGGCATCGCCCGCTTGGGTGCGTTCAACCAACGCCTGGGCCGCGTTGTGCACGATGTTGAGCACGGCTTGGATCAGCTGCTCCCGGTCGCCGCGAAACTCAGGAATGGAGGCGTCGTAATCGCGCTCCATCAGCAAACCGCGTGGAAATTCGGCCAGCACCAGGCTGCGGACCCGTTCGCAGACCTCATGGATGTTGACATCGCCCACCATGTGCGGGCGTCGGTGCGGCGCCAGTAAGCGGTCAACCAACACCTGTAAGCGATCGGCCTCGTGAATGATGACCTGGGTGTACTCCACCAAGTCACGGCTTTCCACCTCCATTTGCAGCAATTGAGCCGCACCACGGATGCCACCTAAGGGGTTTTTGATTTCATGGGCCAAGTTGCGAATCAGCTCTTTGTTGGCCTGGGCTTGATCGATCAATCGCTCCTCTCGGTCTTGGCGGGCCTGCTGCTCCAGGGGCAGCAACTCCACCAATACCTCGCAGGGACGATCTGTCGGTGCGACGATCACGTGCACCGGCAAAGGGTCTTGCTGAGGGCGACGCAAATGCGCGTCATACCGCAACGCCGCAAAGGCATTGCTTTGCGCTCCTTGCAAGGCATTCTCCAAAGCTTGGACATCCGTGAAGTACTGAGACAAAGTGGTGCCTTGAATGTTGCGTCGCGACACACCCATCACATCTTCAAGGGCTGCGTTAGCAAATACCACCGACCCATCCATGTGCACCACCGCCACCAAGGTGGCCAGTAAGTCAAAGGCATGAAAAGGGTCCACTCGGGTGTCTAGGCTAGTGGATGGTGAAAGCTTTTCAGTCAAGGGGTAACTCCTAGTGCAATCGCAGGCAGGCGTGATAACTCACGCTGTAACCCAGCCAGATCGGCTTCGCTGCGTTGTAGGGCGGCACGCAATTGCGCAACCCGCTCTTGGTATTTGATGGGCTGGCGGAATTCATCGGCCTGACGCTCGGGCTCACCCTGGTTCCACGCTTGCATCAATGCTTGGTGACGCGCCTGGGCCCGCTGCCATTCAGCTTGCAAGACCTTGCGGGCTTGGGCGTCGCGTTGACGCTGCTCGAGACCGTCCACTTTGGTATCGCTGGCCACAGGGCCGGCAGGTAGGGGTACCACTGAATGGCGTTGAACTTGAGTGCCTTCGATCACAGTGATGGAAGCATTGCGCAAAGTTGTGCAGTCGCGCTTGGGGTCTGGCTGGTTGGTGTATTCGTTACCGCAGCGATACACCCCAGGCGCATCCGCAGCCACCGCGCTCAAGGGTGCGCCTGCGACCAAGGCGCAAAGACAAGCAAGCATCAAGAAACGGTTCATAGCTACAACTCAAAGAAAAACTACACCAACAAAAAAGGACGGCTCACGCCGTCCTCTTTGTTGAAAAGCCGCAAAGAATTACAGCGAGTAGTACATGTCGTACTCAACAGGGTGCACAGCCTGACGAAAGCGTGTGACTTCGGTCATTTTGAGCTCAATGTAAGCATCGATCATGCTGTCGGTGAACACGCCACCTTTGGTCAAGAAGGCACGGTCTTTGTCCAAATACTCCAAGGCTTGGTCCAAGCTGTGGCACACGGTGGGGACCAATGCATCCTCCTCGGGTGGCAGGTGGTACAAGTCTTTGGTGGCAGCTTCGCCTGGGTGAATCTTGTTTTCGATCCCGTCCAAGCCCGCCATCAACAAGGCTGAGAAGCACAAGTAAGGGTTGGCCATAGGATCTGGAAAACGTGCCTCAATGCGACGGCCTTTGTCAGACGCCACGTGAGGAATACGGATCGAGGCAGAACGGTTACGGCTGGAGTAGGCCAACTTCACCGGCGCTTCAAAGCCAGGCACCAAGCGCTTGTAGCTGTTGGTTGAAGGGTTGGTGATGGCGTTCAAAGCACGCGCATGCTTGATGATGCCGCCGATGTAGAACAAGGCGATGTCGCTCAAACCTGCATAGCCATTGCCGGCGAACAGGTTTTTCCCTTTTTTCCAAATCGACTGATGCACGTGCATACCAGAGCCGTTGTCACCCACGATAGGCTTGGGCATGAAGGTGGCAGTTTTGCCATAGGCATTGGCCACGTTCCACACCACGTACTTGAGTTTTTGGGTCCAGTCAGCACGCTCAACCAAGGTTGAGAACTTGGTACCGAGTTCGTTTTGACCAGCGCCCGCCACTTCGTGGTGGAACACTTCTACAGGAATGCCCATTTCCTCCAAGATCATGGACATTTCAGCGCGCATGTCTTGGGTGCTGTCAACGGGAGGCACGGGAAAGTACCCGCCTTTGACGGTGGGACGGTGGCCTTTGTTGCCGCCTTCAATGACTTTGCCTGAGTTCCAGGGTGCTTCGTAGTCGTCGACCTTGAAGAAAGAACCGGACATTTCATTGCCCCAACGCACATCATCGAACAAGAAGAATTCGGGTTCCGGTCCGAAGTAGGCGGTGTCGCCCAAGCCAGAAGCCTTCAGGTAGGCCTCAGCGCGCTTGGCGATCGAACGTGGGTCCCGGTCATAGGCCTTGCCGTCCCCTGGTTCCAACACGTCGCAAGACAACACCAAAGTGGATTCTTGGAAGAAAGGATCGATGAAAGCCGACATAGAGTCAGGCATGAGCAACATGTCGGAGGCTTCGATGCCTTTCCAACCGGCGATTGAAGAGCCGTCAAATGCGTGGCCTTCGGTAAATTTGTCTTCACTGAAAGCTGAAATTGGCACGCTCACGTGCTGTTCTTTGCCACGGGTATCGGTGAAACGGAAGTCAACGAACTTGACTTCGTTGTCTTTCACCATCTTCATCACGTCTGCGACGGTCTTGGCCATCAGGTTCTCCTGCAAGGGTAGGTTGGTTTAGAAAAGTTTCGAGGTTATAGGATGCAGATTCTGTGCCAAGCATTGGACGCCAAAACCGCCACATCAATTACCGTCTAACGATGTATTTTGCCTTGACTTGAGACGCTATTTGACGCGATCGAGCGTTTGTGTGCGAAAAAGGCCTCGCCAGAAAATCCTTATTTTGGTGCAATTATAAACAATGCACTAATTTAGGGCACATTCAGCATCGCACCAATTCGGGGCCAAGTTTCGGGCTGAAGGCTTTCAAACCTTCAAGCATCTGCAGGTAGGCTTGCGCCACCTTAGCGGGATCGCCTTTGACACCCAATTCAATATGCCGGCCATATTCTGGGTGGTCCACACTGGGCAAACTGAATACCTTGACCCCTGGATGGTCATGCTCAATGGTTTCCATCAACGGGGTCAGCGATGCTTCCATGGCGCCAAACACAACGACCGATTTTTCAATCCAAGCATTGGCATGAAATAAGTGGGGGTAGTAGGTGTCAAGCACCCAGGCCATCATGGGCCAAGCCATGACGGGAAAGCCGGGCACAAAGTGCACTGCACCGCCATGAGCGCCAAAGCAACTGAAGCCAGGAATTTTGTTGTAGGGGTTGGGAATGATCTTCGCGCTTTGAGGAAACACGCCCATGTTGAGGCGGTGTTTGTTGTCGTCGCGATCCGGCTCATAAGGGATGCCCTGCTCTTTGGCCACATCTTGCATGCGCGAACGTATTAACACCTCGGCCTCGGGATGCAAGGCCAAACCTTCTCCCAGTGCACGGGCGGCACATTGGCGGGTGTGGTCGTCTGGCGTGGCGCCTATGCCGCCACAGGAAAACACAATGCTGTGACTGTCAAACGCGCGCTTTAAAGTTTGGGTGATGCGCTCGGGCGAATCGCCCACATAGTCAGCCCAATCAAGGGACAAACCGCGTACGCCAAGCAGCTCAATGGTTTTGGGCATGTGCTTGTCAGCACGCTTGCCAGACATGATTTCGTCGCCGACGATGATCAGCCCAAACTCAGGGCGCAGGGGTTGTGGTGTGTTGCTCATCCTCAGATGCTAGCGCGGGTAGAGGGACGGAGGCGCCGACCACCACAGAGTCCGACTCTGCGCGCAGACTTTCCAATGCGCCCAAGCTGTAATGGGTAAACCACAAGGCGGTAAAAGAAAACACACCGGCATAAATCCAAATGGCCATCGGAATCAAGACCACGAAGGCCGCAGCAAACAAAGCCCCTGAGGCCCACACCAAGCTAGGCAGAGCTCCCAAATACCCTGTCAAGACACCGATCAACAACAACCATCCACGGTGCCTGCGGCCAATGGCAATGCGTTCCTCTCGGCTGGCATGCACGGCCAATGAATCAAACACCATCACGCGATAACTCAGCCAACCCCAAATCAAAGGCGGAATGACAAACATGAGCGGCGGTACCACCCACAGAGGCAAGGTGATGACCATGGCTAACAAAGCGGCCAAGGTTGAACCCAACGTCCAAGCCAAACTGGTCACAGCCGACCCACCATGCTTAAGCGCCAAGTGAGAAAACCGACGCTGAACCACCAAGTCCACCAAGGCAGGCCCCATCATCAAAGACACAGCCAACAAGGTCATCACCACCAGCATGGGCGTGACAGCAAAGATCACCACCAAGGGCACCAACACGCTTTGTAAATCACCTGCGCCGTGCGCTTGCATCCAGTCCATCATGCTTTGCAGCACCTGCCAACTGGACAAAATATCGCGCACCCAGTCTTGTGTCGGTTGCCAATAGAAATAGCCCCAACTCAAAGCCACCACCAGCAACATGAGCAAGGGCAACAATGACAAGAGCATGACGCGTGGCATCAGGCAATAGCCCGCAGCACGCCAAAAAGAATCAAGCAACAAACGCATGCCAAAAGCATACCCCAGCCTTACAGGCTTGGGGAAAGCTTATGCAGATGTGCGCAATGCGCAGATGAGGCGTTTAAACCCAAGTTTTTGTTGTGACCAAAAACCTTCGCCGTAATCGTGCCCTTGTTCGACTTGGTCACGAATACCAGTGGGCTCGAAACGCTGCGAAAAATCTGCCGTACCAAAGACCATGTCCCACCAAGGCAAGAGCACACCAAAGTTGTGTCCCCCCAATTCGTAGGAAGCCGCAGGGCGCGCCAATGTTGTATCTGCCAGCGAGATTGGCTCTTTCGTCCGGCGGCGCTCGTGTCCAATGCCAACCCCATGGTGCAAACGATGAAAGCGTGGGCTGACCCACAGTCGCTCACCCCAGTACCCAAAACTCACGCGCAAATTGGCATGCTGAAAGTTTTCGCTCAACTGGGTGATGGCCACCACAGCCACAAATTGGCTGGGTGCAATGCCAATCAACTGCGCCACCAAGACCCAAATCACCGCGCCCAACAGATCGTCCAATAAGTGGTTGCGGTTGTCGGTCCACTGCGTCATCTGGCGCTGTGAGTGGTGCACCGCATGCAGCGCCCACCACCAGGGCCACTGGTGTTGGGCACGGTGCAACCCATAACTCAAGAAGTCAAAGACCACCAAATACATCAAGAAACTGGTCCAAGCGCCATCCGTCACACCTGGCCAAACATCTTCCAAATGGAATGTGCCCATGCCAGCCACACGCAAGTGCCCCATCAGGTCATCCATCAACGGGTCGATGGTGAAAAACAGCGCAATCCGAAATAGCCCCAGACGGTGAATCAATGTGTAGATCACATCGGTGCGCACGGCGCTCGGGCTGACCACCTGCTCAACGGGGCGCCAGCGCTGCAAGGGCTCAATCACCAGCAACATCACTGCCAACTGCATCAAGCCTACCAATAACCACCCCGTGCCATTGAAAACATCTTCCAATCGGCTGCCCAGCCCCAAGGCAAAGGCCAAAGGCTGCAACCAGTTTTCGTACAAAGCAGCTTGCACGATGGAAAACGCATCAATCAGTGTGTCCATGCGCTGTATTGTGGGTGTTCTTGAAGCGTGGCAAAGCAAAACCCTTTGGCCTTGAGGCCTTCAATCAAAGGCTCCAACACCGCTGGTGCCCATGGGTCTTGGCGCGACCAAATGCCTAAATGAGCCATCAAGATGTCACCCGAGCGGATGCCCCTCAAGGCCCGCTTGAGCAACACGGCGTTGGGGTATTTGTCGCTGGGTAGCTCGTCGCCCAAAAAGCCCGCATCGGACCACCCCACATGGGCAAAACCACACAGCTTGGCCGCCGCCAGCAACGAAGGCGAGGTTCTACCACCAGGCGCACGAAACAATGGTAGAGGTTTTTGCCCCGTCAATTGCTGCAAGCGGGTGTTGGCGCGTTGGAGTTCTTGACAGTACTGGGCAGCATCCCACATTTCAACCTGACCTTTCTTCGGACCAGCACTGGCACGCATCAGCCAGCGCCCTTGCGGCTGGTCGGCACGCCAGTACACATGGTCATAGGTGTGCGACGCAAAGGCATGACCTTCAGCGCCTCTGGCGTGCCACCAAGAAGCCCAGTACTCACCCAACGTGCCGTCACCCTCTTGCGTAGGTTCATGGGCTGCAAAAAATGTCACCTTCACCTGCTGGCGATTCAACACCTCGGCCATCAAGGGCGCCACGCCCATATGCCCGGTGTCCAACGTGAGATAAAGCGGCTTATTGCATGCAGGCGCTGCTTGCGCCGCCCAACTGATGGCCACCAAACACAAGGTCAACAGCGCTGAAACACGCATGTTCAAAAGCGCTTGGCGTGGTCCAGCGTCCAAATGCCGTGAGGTGACTTTCCCACCTTGACCTGACGCACCAATTGGCCTGTGCTGAGGTCAATCACGCTCATTTTTTTGATCCAGCGCGACGACACAAACAACAACTTGCCATCGGCTGAGACTTCCATGCAATCGGGGCCACCGGGTGCTTTGAACTGGGCCACCGACTCCAGCGTGGTGTAGTCGATCTTGTTGATGGTGTTGGCCACACGGTTGCCGACAAACACATGACGGCCATCGCCTAGGGCCCGGAAAGCGTGTGCGCCCTCGCCCGTCGCAATGGTTTTGAACAACTTGGCCTGGGGACCCGACACGTCGTACACCTCGACCCGGTCTCCACCGGTCAAGCCCACCAACAGGTATTTGTCATCGGGGGTGCCGAACACATCGGCGGGCAGCGAACCGGTTTTGACGCGCCATTTCAAAGTTTGCGTGGCCAAGTCGACCGCCACCAACTCGTCGCTGTCTTGCATCGATGCGTAAGCTGTGGTGCTTTTGGTGTCGATCCAAATATGGCTGGGTGTTTTGCCAGAAGGGATGCGCTTGGCCAAGGTGAGATCTTTGCCATCCCAACGGTAGATGTCGATGTGATTGAGGCGGTTGGCCACCGTCACAAACCATTTCATATCGGGTGAAAAACGCAATTGGTAGGGGTCAAGGGTGCCTCGCACCACGCGCTGCACTTCAGCCGTACGTGGATCCACAAAGGTGAGTGAGTCACTGCCTGCATTGGCCACAATGACCGATTTTTCATCGGGCGTGAGATACAGGTGATGCGGCTCCTTGCCAGTCGGTATGCGACGGGTTTCTTTCCAGGTGACAGGGTCAATCACGCTGACACTGGCGTCTAGGGAATTGAGCACAAAGATGGGGTTGGCGGCCTGCACAGCAGCGGCAGAACACAGCAGCACACCAGCGAGGGTCAGCGTCAATCGAGGAAACAAAAACACAGTGAATACACCTTCAAAAAATGAGCCCCAGTGTAACGAGCGGCTGAACGACCTGCGTGTCCTCGGGCTTTAATATGCGGCCATGACCATGATCCAACTCAAACAAACGCGCCTTGAGGTTGAACTCATTGGCCAGCCTGTGCATGCCGCTGACAGCGCCCAATCACCGATTGTGTTTTTGCACGAAGGCTTGGGCTCCCTCGCCATGTGGCGCAGCCGCGACGCGTTTTGGCCTGAGCAGGTGTGCCAAGCCACCGGGCGCGCTGGCGTGGTGTATTCGCGCCAAGGCTATGGGCAATCCGACGGGGTGCCCGATGTGCGTGGCGCCAACCGCCTTCAACCTGACTACCTGCACCACGAAGCTTGGCAGGTTCTACCTGAGCTGTTGAGTGTGCTCAACATCCCTCAGCCCGTGTTGCTGGGCCACTCGGACGGCGGCACCATTGCTCTTTTGTATGCCGCTCGTCATCCCCTAAGTGCGTGTGTGGTGATGGCGCCGCATGTGATGGTGGAGGACGTTTCAATCCGCGCCATCGAAACCGCACGCGATGCCTATGTGAACGGCCATTTGCGTGAACGCTTGTCCAAGTTTCACCAAGACGTGGATGGCGCGTTTTGGCAATGGAACGATGTGTGGCTGTACGACGGCTTTCGCAGCTTTGACATTCGATCCCTGTGCCACGACATCCGCTGCCCTGTGCTGGCGATGCAAGGCGTGGACGATGCCTACGGCACGCTGCGCCAAATCGAAGAGATTGCACCCAAGCACGGACAGATCACACGCCATGCGTTGGTCCATTGCGGGCATTCGCCCCACAAAGACCAACCTCAAGAGGCGCTGGCACGCGTTGCAGAATTTTTAAACGACAAGCCTTGAGCCTCACGCGCCGATAGCGCCTCAACGTGTTTTACTTGTCTGTCAGCAACGCCATTTCATCATCACTGATCCAGCGCCACTGCCCTGGTTTCAAGTCTTCGGGCAAAGGCATGGCACCGATCTGAGATCGGTGCAAGCCCACCACCTTGTTGCCCACGGCGGCCAGCATGCGTTTGACTTGGTGGTATTTGCCTTCGGTCAGCGTCAAGCGCAGGTGGTGCGCGGCCACCGCTTCGCACGCTGCCGCACACACAGGCTTGGGTGAGTCGTCCAGCACCACGCCGTCGAGCAAGCGCCGCACTTGCTTGGCGTCGAGCGGGTCGTCAGTGGTCACTTCGTACACCTTGGGCACGTGGTGACGTGGTGAACTCATGCGATGAATCAAGGGACCATCGTCGGTCAACACCAGCATGCCGGTGGTGTCTTGGTCGAGGCGCCCGACAGCTTGCACGCCCTGCACCGCACTTTTTTGCGGCCGCAGACGCAGCGCAGGTGGCAGCAGGGTGTAAAGGCTGGGCCAAGCCGAGGGCTTGTGCGAGCACTCGTAGCCCGCGGGCTTGTGCAGCAACACGTAGGCTTTGGCGTGGTAAGGCCACGGCACGCCTTGCACCGAATACATCAGGCCCTCACGGACAGCCACCTCCTCCAGTGGGTCATCACAATCGACCAAGCCACCGCCCAGATCGACTTGCACATAGCCTTGTTGAATCAAGCCGGCACAAATGCGTCGGGTGCCAAAGCCTTGGGAATACAAAATATCTTGCAATTGCATGGGCACCATCGTAAACGCTGGCCACTTCGCCTACTCGGTGGAAAATAGTTCGCTCTTGCAGGCACTTGCTTACACAACCTTGATCAACCATGTCTCCCAGTTCACACTACCTTCAATGCGGCCCTTTCAACCTTCACTACACCGCTTGGGGCAGTGAAAGTGCACCCGTGGTCATCGCCTGGCACGGCCTAGCGCGCACCGGGCGCGACTTTGATGCACTGGCCCAACAGCTGGCCCCAAACTACCGTGTGATTTGCCCAGACACCATCGGCCGTGGTTTGAGCCAATGGAGCCATGACCCCAACAACGACTATTGTTTGGCCCGCTACGCGCGTTTGGCCCTGGCCTTGATGGATGGCTTACACATTGAACAGGCGCATTGGATTGGGACCTCTATGGGCGGCGCCATCGGCATGGTGTGCGCCGCAGGTTTGGACCTGCTTGAGTTCAAAGGGCGCATTCAAAGTTTGCTGCTCAACGACATGGCGCCTGAATTGGCGCAGGCTGCCATCGACCGCATCAAGGCCTATGCAGGCACACCACTGGCCTTTGACACCGTGCCCGAACTGGAGTCCTTCTTTCGCCAAGCCTATGCGCCCTTTGGCTTTCACACCGATGCGCAATGGCTGCATTTGACAGAAACCTCCACCCGCCGTTTGCCCGATGGGCGTGTAACGCCGCATTACGACCCTGCCATCGTGCAACAGTTTTTTCGCGCCGAGCCTGAGTACGACATGTGGGCCCAGTACGACGCGCTCACCATGCCCGTGATGGTGCTGCGTGGGGCCAACTCCGACCTGGTTTTACCGCCCACCCTGCTGGCCATGCGCAATCGTGGACCGGGCGTCCAAGGACGTTTGCAAGTGCATGAGATTGCTGGCTGCGGCCACGCACCCGCGCTGAATGCGCCAGCGCAATGGGCCTTGGTGACCGAGTTTTTGAAATCAGCCGCCTGAAGATTGGCGCGCCAAGGGGACAAACGAAGCTCGCGCTTGCTCGCCTAAACCGTCGGTGAGCTGCTGCAACATCGCAATGAATTGCGCACGCTGCTGCGGCGACAGTGGTGCCACAAGTTGTTCATAAGCTTGCTGCACGGGAGCTGCGGTCTGTGTCAGCAGCTGTTCGCCGACAGGCGTTAAGCGCAGGCTCATCTGCCTTCGATTGCTCTGCGACAACTCACGCAGCACCAAACCACGCAGCTCAAGCCCACGCAAGACCCGCAAAACGGTCACTTTGTCAAACGCCAAAGCACGTGCCAAGCGGGTTTGGTCGATGCCCGGTTCTTCTTGCAGCACCATCAATGCGCCATATTGCGCCTGCGTCAAACCAAGCTCTGAGCAATGACCTTCAAAAATAGCAGCCGAAATTTGATGCGCACGACGCAGCAAAAAACCGGGGCGTTGGTACATGTCGATCAAAGGCATGAATTCGGGTTTCTATTTAGAGGCTGGCAGCCGAGAACAAGACACAATAATCGTTTGCATGCTAACGGACAATCATTCTCATATAGATCGGGGTAAACGATGAAAGTGGCCATCTTAGGCGGGGGCATTGTTGGGCTGGGGTTTGCGCTGGGTTTGCACGCACGCGGCATCGACTGCGAGGTGTTTGAGGCCGTGCCTGAAGTCAAAGAACTGGGTGTCGGCATCACCCTGCTGCCCCATACCATCAAAGAGCTTGCAGCCTTGGGCCTGTTGCCTCAGCTTGAAGCAGTCGCGATTGAAAATCTTGACAGCGTCTTCTACAACCGCTTTGGCCAATACATCTACAAAGAACTGCGTGGTCGCCATGCGGGCTACGCCACCCCCGAGTTGGGCATCCATCGGGGCAAGTTGCACCGCATCATGTTTGATGCCGCCATCGCGCGCCTTGGTGCAGACCGCATCCACACCGGCCACCGCTGCATCCGTGTAGACCAAACCGAGCAACACACCACGGCCACTTTCCAATTGGCCAATGACGAAACACGTCAGGTGCAAGCCGACATCGCGGTAGCTTGCGACGGCGTCAACTCTGCGGTACGCAAACAACTCTTTCCCGAAGACAAGGTGTGCTTTGCAGGCATCAACACCTGGCGAGGTGTGACAGTGCACAAGCCCATCTTGACGGGTAAAAGCTATATCCGCATCGGCTCGATCGACACCGGCAAGATGGTGATCTACCCCATCGTCGACAACGTGGACGGCCAAGGCAACCAACTCATCAACTGGACGACTGAGATTCGCCTTGACGGTGCGCGCATGAACGACTGGAACAAGCCCGGCAATGCAGCCGACACCTTGGAGTATTTCAAAGATTGGAAGTTCCCTTGGCTGGATGTGCCCCATCTGATCATGTCGTCAGAGCGCGTGTTCGAATACCCCATGGTCGACAAAGACGCGCTACCTCAATGGAGTTTTGGCCGTGTGACCCTGATGGGCGACGCCGCGCACCCCATGTACCCACGTGGCTCCAACGGTTCAGCGCAAGGCTTGATCGACGCCCGCACCTTGGCCGACTTGTTGGTGCAAAGCACCGACGCGGTAGCCACCCTCAAGGCCTACCAAGACCTGCGCCTGCCTGCCACGGCCAAGGTGGTGGAGACCAACCGAACGCAGCCACCTGACTTCATCATCATGAAGGCGGATGAACTAAGTGGGGACAAACCCTTCAACCACATTAACGACCTGATCAGCCAAGACGAGTTGCGCAAAATCTCGGACCATTACAAAGAGATCGCAGGCTTCGCCCTCAAGTCTTGAATTTTTCACGCCCTAGGAGACCCATATGGACCGCCGTCATTTCTTCCAGAACTCAGCCTTGGTCACCACCGGTGCCTTGGTGGGGTGTGCCACACCGGGCATTGCGCAGCATCAACCCAAAACACCGTTTGCCGTGCCTGCGGTCTACATCCCCATCGTCGGCTCCGACGAAATGTTCCCAGTGCGTCGGATTTACTGCATTGGGCGTAACTATGCGGCCCATGCGCGTGAAATGGGTTCAGACCCTACGCGTGAGCCACCGTTCTTTTTTCAAAAACCCACCGACGCCATCCAGTACGTGGCCGCAGGCACAGTAGGTCAACACCCCTACCCGCCCCTGACCAAAAACTACCACTACGAAGCAGAGCTGGTGGCCGTGTTGGGCAAAGGTGGGCGCAACATTCCCGTCGACAAAGCCTTGGACCTGGTGTACGGCTACACCCTAGGACTGGACATGACGCGACGCGACTTGCAACGTTTCATGGGCGACCAAAAAAAGCCGTGGGAAATTGGCAAGAGCTTTGACCAATCCGCCCCCATCGGTGCGGTGCACAAAGTGGCACAGACCGGACACTTCACCCAGGGCGAGATTTGGCTCAAGGTCAACGGTCAAACCAAACAAAAAGCCAACCTGAACCAAATGATTTGGTCGGTGGCTGAACAAATCGCCCAACTCTCGGAAGCCTTTGAGCTGTTCCCGGGCGACATCATTTACTCAGGCACCCCCGAAAACGTTGGACCGGTGGTGCGTGGCGATGTGATTGACATGCACATCGACGGCTTACCCAACCTCAGCGTCAACATTGTTTAAACCATGACACACAAAAATCTGCAAAAACCCGGCAAAGTGCCTTACTTGCGTATCGCGACAGAAGAGGCGTTTTGCCCTTCGGAAATGCTAGACATCTACCGCAACATCTTGAAGCAACCGCATGTCGACCCCGGCTTTCAAAGCCTGATGGGCTTTTACATGAGCAGCCCCAGCGAGCGGGCCCAACACATCATGCGTTGCTTGGTGGACTTGGACCAAGTGCGCATCGGTCACATGGACGATGCAGGCATCGACATGCAAGTGATTGCCCTCACCTCCCCCGGCGTGCAAGCCATGGACCGTGACTTGGCCGTGTCGTTCGCCAAAGTCGCCAACGACGAATTGGCCGAGGGCGTGCGTCGCCACCCAGACCGTTTGGTCGGCATGATTGCCGTGGCCCCGCAAGACCCTGCCGAAGCCGCCAAAGAAATCCAGCGGGGCGTGAACCAACTGGGCATGAACTCGGTGGTGATCAACTCGCACACCCACGGCGAATACCTGTCAGACCAGAAGTTCTGGGAGATTTTTGAGGCTGCGCAGGCACACGACACGCCGATTTACCTGCACCCCAACACACCTCCGGCCAACATGATTGGGCCTTTCCTCGAGGCTGGCTTAGACGGCGCGGTGTATGGCTTTGGCGTGGAGACGGGTCTACACGCTTTGCGTTTGATCACCTCGGGCGTGTTTGACCGTTTTCCTAAACTGCAAATCATCTTGGGCCACATGGGCGAAGCGTTGCCGTTCTGGGCGTACCGCCTCGACTACATGCACGCCGCCACCGTGCGTTCCAACCGCTATGCCGCCGTGCAACCTTTGAAGCGCAAGCCCAGCGACTACCTGCGTGACAACTTCCACATCACCAACAGCGGTGTGGCATGGCCCAAGGCGATTGAGTTCACCCAAAGCGTGGTCAGTGAAGACCGTGTGCTGTACGCCATGGACTACCCTTACCAGTACGCGATTGACGAAGTGCATGCACTCGATGGCATGGACATGAACCCTTCTGCCAAGAAGAAGTTTTTCCAAACCAATGCACAAGCCTTGTTCAAAATTCCAACGCCTAAAACAGGCGCCTGATTCGGCACAAACTCCATGAAACGTTTTCTATTTGCCTTTCTAGGCGGCTTGCTCTCGCTCCAACTTGGCGCACAAACCACCGCCACTGCCACCATCAAAATCATCGTGCCGTTCACCCCAGGCACGGGCATGGACACGATTGCTCGAACCGTGCAACCACGTTTGGCTGAAAAACTGGGCCAACCGGTGGTGGTGCAAAACATGCCAGGTGCCAGCGGCAACATTGGCGCTGAGTTTGTCGCCAAGTCGGCGGCCGATGGCAACACCATCCTCATGGGCGCCAACACCATGCTGATCGCGTCACAGCTCTACAAAACCACCAGCTATCACCCGGTGAAAGACTTTGCGCCCGTTTCCATGGGTGCTTATGGCAGCTTGATGTTGGTGGCACACCCCAAAACAGAGATCAAGACAGTCAAAGACTTGGTTGCCGCCGCGCGTGCAAAACCGGGCGCCATCTCGTTTGGCTCCCCAGGTGTGGGCACACCGCACCATATGGCCATGGAGTTGTTCAAGCTTGAAACCAAGGCCTTCATGCTGCACGTGCCTTACCGTGGCACGGCGGGTTACACCCAGGACTTGCTGGCAGGCGAGTTGATGGTGGGCTTTTTACCCATCCACGTGGCACAGGGTTTTGTGAAGTCTGGCAAGCTGAACGCTTTGGCGGTCGGCAGTAACAAACGTCACCCCATCGCAGCCGACGTGCCCACCTTTTTGGAACTGGGCTACAAAGACATTGACGTTGACCTGTGGTACGCCTTCTTTGTACCCGTCAAGACCCCCGGCTCAATCGTGAGCAAACTCAGTGCAGACTTTGCCAACATCTTGCAGCAGCAAGGGCTCAAAGACATCTTCAGTCGCGCCGGCTTGGATGCCAGCCACTCCACCCCTGAAGAACTGAGCACCATCGTGGCCAAAGACTACCCCCGCTGGGGCCGCGTGATTCAACTCAAAGGCATCGTGGCCGAATAAGCGCTACCTGTGTCACGAGACCTGTCGCCCAGGTCTCGTCGCCCACTTGCCCGGTCCACACAAACGGCTTAGCGGCTTAGCGGCTCACCATCTCGCCGCCCAGCACGTCAAACAAATCGGGCAAAAGCTTGCACAGCTCGCCTGTGGCAATCGCCACGTCGGCATCAAATCCTTCGTCTTTTTCTGACGAAGTGGCGTTGAACACCACATCCAGAAAAGTGACCTTCTTCAACTGCAAGGTTTCAGACAATACAAAAGACACGCGGCTATCCCAGGTCAGCGCTAAGCGAGTGGGTAATTTGCCACCTTCTACGTATTGCTTGACCTCTTGCGTGTCGAGGGGATGGCGTACATAACGCACCACCGATTTGGATTCGTCAGCAGCCTTGAGTTCGCATTCGCGGTCCACACTAAAGACACTGGGGGGCTCTTGTGAGATCAACCAGGCTGTCATTGCGGCTTGCGGCGACATGTGGGTATTGATCAAGGTGACGCTCAAGCCGGCTAGGGAGGTGACCAAACGCGTGATCACCTCGTCGGCTTTGGCTTGGCTGCCTGCATCCAACACCAGCAACTGAGAGACAGGATCGATCCACACCACCACCATCGACTCTTTGGTAAACGCCAAGGGCATCAAAGCCATGCGCACATCGTCTTTGATCGCGCGCAGCTCTTTCTTGCCAGGCTTGCGACCCGTGGTGGATTCAACGTGAGCGCTGCGCTCTTTGGCTTTGCGCGTCACCACAGAGCCGGGCAGAGTTTTGGTTTCAATTTTGAGCTTCACAATCAGCTGGCCCGCCACCGACTCCACCAAGGGCCCATGGGCCTCCCCACGGGGCTCGACCCAACCCACCGATTTTTCTTGGCTGGCGCCACAGGGCACAAAACGCTCGGCGTCTAGCGCCTCTTCGAGGGTCGCCAAAGTCGGCGCCCAACCCTCACCTATCCGGTACACGATCACATTTTTAAACACGTCTTGCCTTAATCGTCGCAAAAAAGAAAATCCCCAGTACCTTGAATGCACTGGGGACTGTCGCTGGCTGCCAAGTTCTAGTTTAACTTGGGCAAGTACAACCCGTTGCAGGCGTCTATCAACCTCGAAAAGTTACCGTGGGTTTGTCCGCTTGCGAGGGCGATAAGAAATGATGTAGTATTCACTACATGGAAATAAGCGCCCGCTTTTCCTCCGACTAATCTGTCACATCCTCACTCAAGGAAGCTCTATGTACGACGTATTTCAAATCGAAAAATTGATTGAACTCTGGTTGACAGAAGACATCGGTTACTGCGACCTCACGGCGCAATTGATGATTGCCGAAGATGCCGTTGGCACATTTCATATGAATGCTCGCGAACCCATGCACGTTGCAGGCATTGCTGTTGCTGCACGCGTGTTTACGAAATACGACCATCGTCTCAACGTGACCTGCTATGTAAAAGAAGGCGACAAGGTCAGCAAAGGCACCAAATTACTCACCGTCACGGGCCCAGCACGCAGCATCCTGACCGCCGAGCGATCAGCCCTCAACATTGCACAGCGCTTGTGCGGCATCGCCACAGAAACCGCACGCTACAACGCCGAAATCGCGGGCACCCATGCTCGCCTGATTGACACACGCAAAACAACCCCTGGCCTACGGATGCTTGAAAAACATGCCGTCGTCTGTGGCGGTGGACTCAACCACCGTTTAGGTTTGGACAACGGCGTCATGCTCAAAGACAACCACATCGTGGTTGCTGGCAGCATCTCCCAGGCTGTGGCCAATGCGCGCAAATTGCTGCCAGTTTTGACCAAAATCGAAGTTGAGTGCGACCGCGTGTCTCAAGTCAAAGAAGCCCTTGAAGCAGGCGCGGATGTGATCATGTTGGACAACATGTCTCTTGAAGATATCAAAACCTCCGTGAGCATCGTGGCGGGCAAAGCCAAAATCGAGGCCTCGGGTGGCATCAACATTCACACCATCAAAGGCATTGCGCAAACTGGCGTGGACTTTATTTCAACCAGCAAAATCACCCAAGCAGCGCCACCAGTAGACATCGGCCTTGACGACTGATTCTGTTTTGCCCTTAGGCATGCAATGTCAGGTCACTTCTTTTTCGTTGTAGGCCCAAGCGGCGCAGGCAAGGACAGTTTGATCTCGGGCGTTCAGCCCTTGCTCAAACCCGGCGCGTTTGTGTTGGCGCGTCGCGTCATCACGCGCCAAGCCATGGCAGATGCCGAAGATCACGACAGCTGCAGCGAGAGCCGCTTTTTAGAGCGTCAAAAGAATGGGGACTTCCTGATCACTTGGCAAGCCCATGGCCTGCACTACGGTTTACCCGCCTCTTTGTTGCAACAAGTCGAGCAAGGCGTGAACGTGATCGCCAACGGTTCGCGCAACATGATCGAGGCTTTGCAAAGCAACGTTCCTTCCTTGCGGGTCATTGAAGTGACGGCCCCCACAGAGGTTCTGCGCAAACGGTTGACAGCGCGCAATCGCGAATCTGCGCAAGACATTGAACAAAGGCTCGAGCGTGCTGCCTTGGCGATGCCTCAAGGCATTGCCTGTCAGCGGGTCATGAACGACATGACGTTAGAAATTGGCATCAGTCGTTTAAAGGCGGCTTTGTTGCATGGCTTGCAAGAAACTCCGCAATTAGAGCGCTTACTTTTCCAAAAAATTTGTGGCCAAAAATTGAGCCCAACCGGCTACCAACAATTACTACCTGAGGTCATTCAAGAGCGCTTCGATTACAACGACGTACAAGCCTTTCTCGTCGCTTGCACCCAAAACCTGCAAGAAGACGAGATCATTGCCATTGCACAAGCCCGCACCCAGCTCTATCCCCGTATTTCTTGGCCAAAACCCATGGTGGTTGACAAGCATTCGATGGGGGGCATTCCAGGCAGTCGCGTCACCATGGTGGTCGTACCCATTGTGGCGGCGCATGGTCTGCTGATTCCTAAAACATCCTCACGTGCCATCACCTCTGCGGCGGGCACGGCAGATGCCATGGAAGTACTGGCTCGGGTTGATCTGAATTTTGAAGAGGTCAAGCAATGCGTCAACGCCACCAACGGCTGCATTGTCTGGAACGGCAAACTCAACCATTCGCTGCTGGATGATGCCCTGAACCTCATGGTCCGCCCGCTGGGGCTTGACACCCGCAGTTGGTCGGTTGCTTCTATCTTGTCCAAAAAGTTCACTGCGGGCGCCACGCATGTGGTGATCGATATTCCTTATGCCAACAGCGGCAAAGTCAAGACAGAACAAGAAGCCATTGAACTGGCCCTGTTGTTTGAACGTGTCGGTGCAGCGATAGGCTTGGTGGTGAAGGCCTTTGCAACCGATGGCAATGCCCCCATTGGCCGCGGCATAGGCCCTGTTCTTGAGGCAAGAGATGTACTTCAAGTTCTCGACAACCATCCAAGTGCGCCCACCGACTTGTTGGATAAAGCATTGTTTTTTGCCAGTCAAATTTTGGCACTCGATGCACAAGTGGGCGGTGCTGAGCAAGGTTTGATCTTGGCAAAAAAACTTTTG
This sequence comes from uncultured Burkholderiales bacterium, assembly GCA_903845315.1. Next base: position 1,363 of record CAIMWY010000371.1, on the reverse strand, counting down.
CACTCAGGTTCGGCGCGTCAAAGCTTAGACGCCATCATCGCCTCGCAAGGGGCACCGCAAGCTGCTGCCAGCGAGGTGCATCAAGTTCAAGTGCGGTCCGATCGAAGCGGTGTGGTTCGCGCCATCCATGGCAGCACCATATCCAACATTGCGCGTCAAGCAGGTGCCCCCAGTATTCAACAGGCAGGGGTCGATCTGAAAAAATTAGTCGGCGAGCTTGTGCGTGAAGGAGAGGTGCTTTATTTAATTCAAAGCACCCATGACGCGCAACTGCAAATTGCCCATCAACAAGCCCAGCTTCAGCATGGCTATGACATCGTGGACTAAGGCCATGAGAGCATCACAAGAATTCGTCGACCAAAGGCTGCCAGACGATTTCCAGTTCCTGGTTCATCGATCGTGACAGACCGTCAATGTCTGGCCACAAGGAGGCATAGGTGATATTCATGCGATACAACTCTTTCATTGCCTCTTGCCGTACTTCTTTGTTGATGACCAACTGAACCAACAATGACTCACCCTCTTCGCTATAACTGTCGAGCAATTCGTCCAGTGTTTTTTCCAACTGACCGGGCACCACAAATAAACCGGACTGTGCGATTAAGCGTTGGTCCATGTCTGAAGGTTCCCCAAACCAAATCAGGGGGAACTGGTTGTCAAAGAAATATTTTTCAAAATTTTGGGACACCCTCGGATCGATGGTGTGACGCGTCAACGTGGGATCGAATCGAGGCACCCTATGCCACAACACAGGCGTGTTAAGTGCGTAAACGACGCAGTCGTTATAAGCCGACTCCAATGCAAAAAAAGCAGCAACAAACGGCGATTTGGTGAAATCGAGCAAACGGGTAGCGCCTCCGTGATGTTGCATCATGGCGATACAACGCAAATCGTTTTGGAGCAAATTGTGGTCCGACAGATGGACGTGCGCTTTTCGTCTAAAAATACGCAAAGAGCGTCGCTCAAGCAGTGGCCACAGTCTTTTCTCATTAGAAAAACGCATCAATCGCCGCGACAACGAACTCAGCAACGGCAAGTCAGCTCTGGGTTGACCGCGAAATGCCCACTGGTTGAGTTGCGTGGTGTGATCTAAAAATTCTGCCCAACTTCGAATATGAATGACTTTCATCGACACAATACCTCATGACTAAATTCATCTTAACAGCCCGATTTTTTAGTTCGAATTTACAGATGAATGCTTTCAGTGAAATTGACGCCCATTCACTTCGGTGATACAAACTTTGTAACAAAGGAAACTCCATGCCCATCATTCGGACCCGCAACAAGCATTTATTCGTCGGCATCTCTTTGTTCCTGCTGAATTTCAGCGCGTCCTGGGGACAAGCCATCGAGCCTATTGGGC
>CAIMWY010000370.1 GCA_903845315.1 uncultured Burkholderiales bacterium | reverse complement strand
GAACACTCAGGCCAGGAATAGGCGTCGTGCCCGTGTAGGCCAGTGCGCGGAGTTTGCCGCTTTTGATATGTCCCGTCACGGCCGTGGGCACAGAGAACATGGCTTGAACCTGCCCACCCAATAAGTCTGTGATGGCAAGCCCGCCGCCCTTATAGGGAACGTTGTTCAACTTGGCTCCAGCCACCATGCCAAAGTATTCACCAGCCAAGCGGTTCGGGTTGCCATTGCCAGAGGTTGCGTAATTGAGCTGCCCAGGCTGAGCTTTGGCCAGCGCGATTAATTCCTGCAAGCTACGTACAGTCACAGAAGGATGTACCACCAATACGAAATCGCTGCGTACGAGTGTTGCCACGGGTTGAAAGTCTTTGACGCTGTCATAGGTCATGTTGGGTATCAGCAGTGAATTGATGACATGCGTGCTGGCGTTGTACAGCAGTGTGTAACCGTCAGCAGGGGCCTTGGTCAGTGCTTCCGTGCCAATGATGGTGTTGCCCCAAGGGCGGTTGTCAATGATGGTGGGCTGGCCCCAGTTTTCTGTGAGCTTTTGTCCGAGCTGTCGGGCGATCGGATCCGTGCTACCGCCCGCAGGAAAGGGCAGCAAGATGCGAATTTGCTTGTTGGGGTACGCATGCTGCCCGATGGTAAGACCACAGGTAAAGGCCAATCAGACAGGCACTACCATGCGAGCCAAACAGGATAAGCAGTACATAAAAAAACCCAAAATTGTTAGCGCTAACCGTTAACCTTAGAGCATGCACTAAAACCTGTCAATCCCTTTGTTTCAAGTGCGCGCCGTCACGAGCCCCGCCCTCAGGCAGCTTGGCCGCTGCACAGACCGATGCGGTAGACTTGGGTTGATCGATTGCAGTTGAAAGATCCGAGATTGAAGTGGCTCGCGAAACAAGGGGAGATTTTACATGCAGGTCAGTAGCCAAGCGCCGGTCGCCGTCGTCACCGGCGGATCACGCGGAATAGGAGAAGCTGCCGTTCGCAAGTTTGCAAAGGCAGGTTACGCGGTTGCGATACTTGATGTGTCTTGCGATGCAGGACAGGCGCTCGTGCTGGAGCTTGCCCCAGCATCCGTGCGTTTCTACGAATGCGATGTCTCGGACGCTAACAAGGTCGATGCTGTTGCAGCACGTACACTGGCCGACTTGGGCCCGGCTTCGGTGCTGGTCACGTCGGCTGCATTGATCCCCAACACCGAGTCCATCATGGAGATGGACCTGCATGCTCACCAGCGCATGTGGGGTGTGAACTACCACGGAACCGTGCACGCATGTCGCAGCTTTGGCAAGCAAATGATTGCCAACCGATCAGGCGCGATCGTGACACTGGGCTCGATCAACAGTCTGCTCCCAATGCCTTTGCCCGCCTACAACCCTGGAAAGGTTGCAATTGCACGCTTGACTCAATTGCTGGCGGCAGAGTTAGGCCGGCACGGCATCCGCGTCAACAGCGTGGGACCCACCTATGTGATGACGCCCGAGTTGCAGGCGCGCATTGACTCTGGCAAGCGCGACTTGGACAAGATCATGAGCGTGCATGCGCTGGGGGTATTGCCCACACCCGCTGATGTTGCCGATGCGATTGCCTTTCTTTGCTCACCTGCGGCGCGAACCATCACGGGCGTCTTGTTGCCTGTCGATTCAGGCTGGGCAGCCAGCGTCAGTTACATGACCTATGCGGGTGGTGTGCCTTGGGACAAAGGGTGAATTCGCCGCCCAGGTATTTGTTGTAAACCTTGCGCGACAGGCCCAGCAGTAACACCGCCAGCACCATCAGCCAGATCGTCAAAGCAATGGGACTGCTGTAGAACACGGAGATGTCACCGCGGCTCATGAACAAGCCTTCGCGCAGATGTTTTTCTATCAAAGGGGCCAGTACCACGCCCACGACCATGGGCGCCAAGTGGAAGTCGAGCTTGCGCAACAGGTAGCCAACCAGGCCAAGGAAAAACAGCACGTAAAGG
>CAIMWY010000369.1 GCA_903845315.1 uncultured Burkholderiales bacterium | reverse complement strand
CCGTGGACGCCAAACACGTCGAGCGAGTCGTCAGCACCGAGCATGCGCTTGAGGCCATTGACACCCCACAGGCACAAGAAGCCGGCCAGCAAACCGATCACGATGGCGCCCATGGGGCCCACGAAACCGCATGCTGGGGTGATGGCGACCAAACCAGCCACAGCACCTGATGCAGCGCCCAACATGGAGGCCTTGCCTTTGGACAAAGACTCACCGGTGATCCAGCTCAGGGTTGCAGCAGCGGTTGCTACCAGGGTGTTGACAAAGGCCAGAGCGGTCACGCCATTGGCTTCCAAGTTGGAACCTGCGTTGAACCCGAACCAACCCACCCACAGCAGCGATGCGCCGACCATGGTCAAGGTCAAGCTGTGCGGTGCCATGGACTCTTTGCCATAACCCGTGCGCTTGCCGATCACATAGGCACCCACCAAGCCAGCCATCGCAGCATTGATGTGCACCACCGTTCCGCCGGCGAAGTCGAGTGCGCCCTTGGCCCACAACCAACCCGCAGCAGCTGTCACGGTTTCCAAAGAAGCGGCGTCGGTGATGGCGTCAGGGCCGTCCCAATACCAAACCATGTGGGCCACAGGCATGTAGCTGAAGGTGAACCACAAAGCGCAGAACAACAGCACAGCAGAGAAGCGAGCACGTTCAGCGAATGCACCCACGATCAGTGTGCACGTGATAGCAGCAAAGGTGGCTTGGAAGGCGGCAAAGGTCAACTCAGGAATCACCACACCTTTGCTGAACGTGGCAGCAATGGAGTCGGGCGTGATGCCTTTGAAGAACAACTTGTCCAAGCTTCCGATGAACGGGTTGCCTGCGGTGAACGTCAAGGTGTAGCCGTAGAGCACCCACAAGACGTAAATCAGCGAGGTCACCACAAACACCTGCATCAACACGGACAACATGTTCTTGCTGCGAACCAAGCCGCCGTAGAACAAAGCCAAGCCAGGAATGGTCATCAGAATCACGAGCACGGTGGCCACGGTCATCCAAGCGGTGTCGCCTTTGTTTGGCACAGGAACAGGTGCAGCTTCGGCAGCAGCAGGGGCCGCAGCGGCTGTCGCAGCGGCGGGCGCGGTGGCCTTGGCTTCAGCGGCAGGAGCGGCTGCGGTCTGCGCCATGACGGCAGCGCCGCCAAGCAACAGGCCCAGCCCGAGGGCGAGGGAGGCAAGCAGTTTTTTCATGATGAGGTCTTTCAAAAAGGGAGTCTGTGCGACACGATCAGAGGGCTTCAGGACCGGTCTCGCCGGTGCGGATGCGAACCACTTGTTCGAGGTCGTAGACAAAAATCTTGCCGTCGCCGATCTTGCCGGTGCGGGCTGAAGCCTCAATGGCTTCGATGGCGCGGTCTACTTGCTCTGAAGCCACAGCGGCTTCGATCTTGACCTTAGGCAAGAAGTCAACCACGTACTCGGCACCGCGGTACAGCTCGGTATGGCCTTTTTGTCGGCCAAAGCCTTTGACTTCTGTCACGGTGATGCCTTGCACCCCGATTTGCGACAAGGCCTCGCGGACCTCATCGAGTTTGAAGGGTTTGATGATGGCGGTGATGAGTTTCATGGTTGCTCCTAGAGAAGACGACGAGCTTGGTTTAGAAGCTGTATTTCAGGCCAAGGACGGCGATGTTTTTGCCTTGGTAATACGTGTTGACGGTGTAAAAGTTTTTATTGGCGTTGGTGCTGATGGCAGACAAGCTAGCCACCAAACCATCGCCCAAATCTTTGTTCAACGTCAGCGCCACGTCGGTGTAGTTGCCGGTACCGGTAGAGGTGGTGCTGTTCTTGATCACTTGACGACCCGCGTGTGGCACCAAGGAGTAACCATCACCCAAGTCAAAGGTGGCGCTCAGATCGAGGTACGTGCTGCCTTTGGAGTTGATGTTGCCGAACAAATCAGACGTGCTGTAGGAGTACTTAGCGGTCACAGGGCCTGCGGTCAATGCGCCATACACCTCATCGGTGTTCGCATTGCTAAACAAGTTAGCTTTGGACAAGGTATTGCCTTGGTATTGGTAACGCAGATAGCCCACGTCATATGCCAGGCCAGCGGCTTCACCCTTGTAGCCACCGTACAGATCAATTTCAACGGGGCCTTTTGCGTCGTAGCTGTTGGCAACGCCAGCTTCCTTGATCCACTTGATTGTTGAGCCCCAAGCGCCCAAGTAAAAACCATTGGCGTTGGCGTAATCCACGCCGCCCTGCAAAGCAGGCGCACCCTTGGACTGGCCAATGGCGCGATAGCGGTACTCGCTCACTACCCCGACGTTGTAGCCGATCGTTGTCTCAGGCGCAGCAGGTGCAGTCTGAGCAAATGCTGCAGAAGAAGTGGCCAAGAGGGCTAACAGAAGTTTGGACTTGATGTTCATTTGATTTTCTCCATGAAAAGATAAGGGCACGTATCTGCTATGCAGGGTCCGTGCCAGGGTTGAAGCGCACAAAAGTGTTCACAGCGGCTACCCCAAAACCCAAAGTGATGCAGTAGCCTGAACACCCCCTTATTTTCAGGCACTATCTTGGTGCAGCCTTTTCACTTAATCGCCCCGCTTTGGGGCTTTGTGTACCGAAAGAAGAACATGACGCTTGCTTTGATTCACAGCCGTGCGCTTTTGGGCTTGCATGCCCCGGCGGTGACGGTGGAAGTGCATTTGGCCAACGGACTGCCCAGCTTCACCTTGGTGGGCTTGGCCGATACCGAAGTCAAAGAGGCGCGCGAGCGGGTGCGCTGCGCCATTCAAAACTCGGGGCTTGAATTTCCCAGCAACAAGCGCATCACCGTCAACTTGGCGCCAGCGGATTTACCCAAAGACTCGGGCCGTTTTGATTTGCCCATTGCATTGGGCATCTTGGCGGCCAGTGGTTTGTTAGACACTGCCGCCTTGGCCTTGCACGAGTTTGCCGGCGAGTTGTCTCTGTCGGGTGAGTTGCGCCCGGTGCGCGGGGCCCTGGCCATGGGCTTGGCCTTGCACGGCGCGGGGGTGCGCACGCGCTTGGTGTTGCCCCCCAGCAGTGCTGAAGAAGCCGCCTTGGTGCCCACAACCGAGGTGTACCGCGCACACCATTTGAAACATGTGGTGGCGCACTTTGTCAAACCAGACGCCCAGCCACCCAACATCGAAAGCAATGGCGACGAGGGTTGGGCCCGTCTTTGGCCTCAAACTGTCAGTTACGCTCGTGTCGAAAGTGGCCCTGATTTGGCAGACGTCAAAGGACAAGCCATTCCAAGGCGCGCCTTAGAGATTGCGGCGGCCGGTGGTCACTCGCTGTTGCTCATTGGGCCGCCGGGCACCGGCAAGTCCATGTTGGCGCAGCGCTTTGCCGCCTTGCTGCCCGAGATGACACTGGACGAAGCCCTCGAGAGCGCCGCCATCGCGAGCTTGGCAGGACGCTTCGAGTTGGCGCAGTGGATGCAACGTCCCACCCGCAGCCCGCATCACACCGCCACCTCGGTGGCCTTGGTGGGCGGCGGCTCGCCACCGCGACCGGGGGAGATTTCTCTCGCCCACCACGGCGTGCTGTTTTTGGACGAGTTGCCCGAGTTCCCCAGACGCGCCCTAGAGGCCTTGCGCGAACCCCTGGAGGGCGGGCGCATCACGCTGTCACGCGCAGCCATGCAGGCAGAGTTTCCAGCGCGCTTTCAGCTGATTGCCGCCATGAACCCCTGCCCCTGCGGTCACTTAGGGTCGGCGGTGAAAGCCTGTCGCTGCACGCCCGACCAAGTGGCGCGCTACCAAGCCAAGCTGAGCGGCCCGCTGCTCGACCGCATCGATTTGCAAGTTGAAGTACCCGCCCTGTCTGCTGAGGTGTTGATGCAAGCCACGCCCAACGAAACAACCGCTTCCGTGCGTCAGCGTTGCTTGCACGCCCATGCACGCGCCATCGATCGGCAAGGCTTTACCAACCAAGCCTTGCAAGGACAGACCTTGGATGCGCAAGTTCGTCTGGACAAGCCCGCCCATGCGTTTTTAAATGCAGCTGCTAACAAGCTGGGTTGGTCTAGCCGCAGCACCCATCGCGTGTTGCGTGTGGCACGCACCATCGCGGATTTGGCTGAGTCGCAGGCGGTGCATACCGCGCACGTGGCAGAAGCCGTGCAATACCGCAGGGTTCTGTCATCGCAATGAGTCTTGCGTGTCGCTCACTTTTTATCTGTGTGCCATGTGCTCTTTGCGTGCTCACCGCCTGTTTGAATTTGTCTCTGCTTGCAAGGGTTGCAAGCAGGATTCACTTACAAACTACGGAGAGATGCCATGAATAAACTGGTGCTGATGACCACCTTGACGTGCGCCTTGGTCTGCAACGCGGCTTGGGCCGACAATGAAAAACCTGCCAAGCCCAACAAAATGGCCACGTGCAACAAAGAGGCCGAGGGCAAAAAAGGCGACGAGCGCAAAGCCTTCATGAAAGAGTGTCTAAGCGCCAAAGCGCCTGCCGCCGACACAGAAACGGCCAAATCCAAAGGCGCAGGATCACAACAAAACAAGATGAAACGCTGTAACGAGGAGGCCACTGGCCTCAAAGGCGATGAGCGCAAACAAAAGATGAGCGCTTGCCTCAAGAGTTAACCCCCCACGACCCAAATAAGAAGGGCGCTCGCTGAGCGCCCTTCTTGTTTTGAAAGACCTGTGCGGCAAGCCCAGTGCCCGTCAGCCCTCGGGTTACAGGTTGGGCGCCAGCAAACGCGAGAGGTCTTTCACCGTCACGGCCTGGCGCTGCGCCAAGTCATTCACCTGATCGTCGCCAATGCGGCCCACGTTGAAGTAGGTCGCATCCGGATGCGCCAAATAAAAACCGCTCACACTGGCTGCAGGTGTCATGGCCAAACTCTCGGTCACGCCCATGCCGATGTCGGCGCATTGCAAGAGCTCAAACATGGCTTGCTTGGCGCTGTGGTCGGGGCATGCCGGGTAGCCGGGTGCTGGACGAATGCCCTGGTATTTTTCTTGGATGAGCTCGGCATTGCTCAAGGACTCATGGGGGGCATAACCCCACAAGTCGGTGCGCACGCGCTGATGCATGCATTCGGCAAAAGCTTCGGCCAAGCGGTCGGCCAAGGCCTTGAACAAAATCGCCGAGTAATCGTCGTGCGCGTCGATGAAGCGCTTTTCTTGCTTCTCAGTGCCAATGCCCGCCGTCACCGCAAACAAGCCCACGTAATCGGCGGCTTGGGTTGGGTCCGCCACAAAGTCGGCCAGGCAGCGGTTGGGTCGACCTTGTGGCTTGACGGTTTGCTGGCGCAAACCATGCCAAGTCATCACCGCCTGTTGGCGGCTTTCGTCGGCATACAACACGATGTCGTCGCCCACGCGCTGCGCCGGGTACAAGCCCACCACGGCGTTGGCGGTGAGCCAACGGTTGGCAATGATTTTTTTGAGCATCGACTGGCCATCGGCGAACACCTTTTTGGCTTCGACACCGACCACCGCGTCGTCCAAGATGGCGGGGTAAGGTCCGGCCAAATCCCAGGTTTGGAAAAACGGCGCCCAGTCGATGTACTTTTCTAACTCGGCGAGGTCAAAGTTTTTGAACACCCGCCGCCCAATGAATTTAGGCTGCGCAGGTTTGTACGCGTCCCAGCTGATGGGCGTGGCATTGGCACGCGCTTGCGCCAGCGTGACCAAAGGCGTTTGTTTTTTGTTGGCGTGTTGTTCGCGCACGTTGGCGTAGTCGGCATTCAACTCGGCAATGTAGTTGGCAGCGTGGTCCGACAGCAAGCCTTGCGCCACGCTCACGCTGCGCGAAGCGTCGGGCACATAGACCACGGGGCCTTCGTAATGCGGGGCAATTTTTACAGCGGTGTGCACACGGCTGGTGGTGGCGCCGCCAATCATCAGCGGCATCATGCGGCTGCGGAAGTAGTCGTCTTTTTGCATTTCGCCGGCGACGTACTGCATTTCTTCCAGCGAGGGCGTGATCAGGCCCGACAGGCCAATGATGTCCGCGTTTTCTTCTTTGGCTTTGGCCAAAATTTCATGGCAAGGCACCATCACGCCCATGTTCACCACTTCGTAGTTGTTGCACTGCAAGACCACAGTGACGATGTTTTTGCCAATGTCGTGCACATCACCTTTGACGGTGGCCATGACGATCTTGCCCTTGGCTTTCACGTCTTCACCGGCAGCAGCTTGCAAGCGTTTTTCTTCTTCGATGTAGGGCACCAAATGCGCCACCGCCTGCTTCATCACGCGGGCGCTCTTGACCACCTGGGGCAAGAACATCTTGCCTTGGCCAAACAAATCGCCCACCACGTTCATGCCGTCCATCAACGGCCCTTCAATCACATGCAAGGGGCGCCCGCCCTTGGCCAAAATCACTTGGTAGGCTTCTTCGGTGTCATCGTTGATGAACTCGGTGATGCCGTGCACCAGTGCGTGGCTCAGACGCGCCTCGACCGTCACGGGCGCATCAGGCGTGCCACGCCAAGCGAGTTTGGCGCTGTCGTCCTTGGCGGCGCCTTTGGCGCTTTCGGCCACCTCAATCAAGCGCTCACCAGGGGTGAGGTGTTCCTCGCCGTCTTTGTACTTCGGTGTGCGGTTCAACACCACGTCTTCCACCCGCTCGCGCAGCGTGGGTTCTAAGTCGTCGTAGACGCCCACCATGCCGGCATTGACGATGCCCATGTCCATGCCGGCTTTGATCGCGTGGAACAGAAACACGGTGTGGATGGCTTCGCGCACCGGGTCGTTGCCACGAAAACTGAACGACACATTCGACACACCGCCACTCACCTTGGCGCCGGGCAAATTGTGTTTGATCCAGCGCGTGGCTTCGATGAAGTCCACCGCATAGTTGTCGTGCTCTTCAATGCCCGTGGCAATGGCGAAGATGTTTGG
>CAIMWY010000368.1 GCA_903845315.1 uncultured Burkholderiales bacterium | reverse complement strand
GGACTCTAAGCGCGACACCGATCGGCCCACTTGGCCTTGTGGACTGGTTTTAAAAGCTGTGGTGGTGCTCACTGTGCAATCCCCTCATGCGCTGCGCCTAAGGCCAGCCGCACGGTGCGGCCAATGTAGGTGCGCAGCAACTGTTTCTTGTAACTGGCTGAGCCGTGGGTGTCGCCCACGATGTCAAGCGACGCTGCGGCGGCAAGGCCTGCTTGCGTCAGCGTGTTGTTGTCGGGTCGTGCGCCGCGCAACATGTTTTCAACCGTCACCAAGCGGGTGGGTTTGTCCATCACGGCGCCCAAGACCAAGCTGACCTCGCCCAAGCAACCGTCATCTGCCAACGTCAGCGAGACCGCCAAGCCCAAGGCTGGCCAGTCATGCTTCACGCGTGTGGTGACCTTGCTGTAAGCCGCCAGTTTGGGTCCCATAGGAGGGACCACGACTTTGGCAATCAATTCATTGCGTGCCAGCGCCACCTCGTAATAGCCCAGATGCAGCGCCTCGATGGGCACCACACGTTCCCCTGTGGGGCCCAACACCACGGCATGCGCGCCCAGCGCCGACAAGATGGGTGGCAAGTCCATGTGCGGATCGGCATGCGCCATGCACCCACCCACGGTGGCCACGTTGCGCACCCGCACATTGGCCAGGTTGTGCAAGGCACGGGTCAATACCGGCCAGCCTTGCTGCACCAAGCTAGAGTGCTCAAGTGCAGACAAACGCGCCAAACCACCTAAGTGCAAATTGCCCTGGCCATCCACACGAATTTCTGAGTGCACGGGCTCTACGCGGTCTAAAAACACCAAGCGCGTAGGGCGCAAAACACCCACCTTCATCATTTGAATCAGCGCTGTGGCACCGCCCACGGGCAGCACATGGGGGTCATCAGGGTCGAGCAGTGCAACCGCTTGAGACAGGCTGTGCGGCCGAACAAAATCAAAAGGTGTCATAGGTCCTCAATGGAAATAGTGGCCACGCCCTCAAGCGCGAGCAGGGCATTGGGCAATGAGCGCACGCAGCTCGGTCGCAACTTGTGCTGGCACCTCGAGTGGCGTCAAATGCCGCGCGCCGTCGATCACATGCAAGCGTGCTTGGGCAATGCCGTCTTTGATGACTTGCGCCATGGCCAAGGGCGTGGCGTAGTCTTGCTCGCCCACCACGACCGTGGTGGGCACACGGATGTGTGGCAGGGCTGCGCGTGCATCGAAGGCACCCAACATGTGGCAGGTGTTGGCAAAGGCCTGACGGTCATTGCCTAAAAACGTGTCAACACTGGTTGTGAGCACGGGCGTGGACTGGGCTCTGAACGCATCGCTGAACCAGCGCGACAACTGAAACTCCACCATGGGCTCGAGCCCCTCGGCCAGGGCGCGCTTGGCGCGGCCTTCCCAGTCTTGGGGTGCGGTGTCGCCATACCAAGCGGTGCTGTCAAACAGGCCCAGACCCAACAGGCGATCGGGATGGTCTGCAGCGAACTGCAAAGTCACACAGCCGCCCATCGATGCACCGGCTACCACAGCGTGGGGCCAGCCGATGGCATCTAACACCTCGCTCAGGTCTTGTGCAAAGCGTTGGCTGGTGTAGGGCCCTGCGGGCTTGTCTGACTCGCCGTGACCGCGACAGTCCAGCGTCAGCACATTCACTTCGCCTGCCAACTCGGCCACAACGGGCGCCCAAAAGTGGCGGTCCATACCCAATGAATGCAGAAGCACCAAACGCGGTTTGTCTGCCCCTGCGTTGAATAAGCTGCAGACGATGCAGGTGCCGTCAGACACCGTGATGCGTTGGTTTTTCATGGTCTAACTCACTCAGGTTTGATCTGCCCGCGCTGAACCACTTCTTTGTAACGTTGCGCATCCATCTTGATGCGCTTGGTGAAATCGGCAGATGACATGCCGCCTAACTCCGCTCCTGCGCTGGCAAAACGTTTTTGCATGTCAGGGTTCTCCAAAGTTTTCACCACCTCGGCATAGAGCTTGGCCACCACGGCACTGGGCACACCCTTGGGCGCAAACAAACCGACCCAGTTCGAAGCATCCACGCGGGGAATTCCGCCTTCGTTGGCGGTGACCCATGTCTTGTCAAAGCTCGATCGTTTGGCCGTGGTTAGGCCAATCACCTTGACGCGGCCTGAGGCTAGATGGGGCAATATGGCAGGCACGGCTACAACACCCAGTTGTACTTCGCCCGACGCAACAGCGCCCACCGCAGGGGCTCCACCTTTGTAGGGAATGTGCTGCATCTTCACGCCACTCTCCATCGCCAACCATTCGCCAGCCAGGTGGTTCACACTGCCGTTGCCTGGTGAGGAAAACGACAGCTTGCCGGGGTTCTTACGGTCCTCCGCAATCATCTCTTGAAAGGTGTTGAACGGTACTTGGCTATTGGCCACCAGCAGCATGGGCGTATCGCTGACCATGGTGATGGGCTGGAAGTCGTGTTCCAGTTCATAGGGAATATTTGGAAACAGCGCCGGGTTGACCGCAAACTCTCCTGAGTGCGCCATCAGCAAGGTGTAACCGTCGGGGGCACTTTTGGCTGCCGCTGTCACAGCAATAAAACCGTTGCCACCTGGGCGGTTTTCCACAATGAAATTCCAGCCCAGTCGCTCGGTCATTTTTTGCGTCAACAAACGCGCCGTCACATCCACCACACCGCCGGGTGCAAAAGGCACCAGCACGCGAATTGGCTTGCTGGGGTACTCTTGCGCTTGGGCCGGCAAGCACCAAGCTGCAAGGCTCAAAGACACAGCCAGTGTCTTGAAAAGTAGGGTTCTTTTATTCATCGAAGTCTCCTTGCCATTTGATAGAGACCGCTATCTTCGATCGATCAGGCGCTAGAGGCAAACGACAAAAAGGCAGTAGCCTCATGAAAATAAATCATGAGGTTTTAGGTATTCAAAATTTAGCTGGTGCGATCAATCGCTCGGCTATGTCAACTGTGCATGCCAGGCTGCGTAGTCTTTGCCGGGGTGAACGGCGCCGCATTGCGGGCATGTGCGCTGCTCATCTGGCATGGCATAAAACATGTTGTAGACCTTGGGCAAGTCATCGACCAAGCTTTGCAACTGCATTTCTGCGCGCCAGACGGTGGTGGCGCATTTGGCGCACTGCCACTGAAGTGCATCGAGTGCTCCTTGTGGTCGCACCAACTCAATCAGCAAGCACAGACCCGCTTCGGGGCGTTGTGGGGAATGAATCAAGTGCGCCGGCAAAACAAAGATGTCACCCTCTTTGATGTCGATGCGGTCAAACTTGCCCCTGTCCCACGTGTTCAGGTACGCATTGCCTTTGAGTTGGTAGAAGATCTCTTCGGTCGGGTTGTCGTGAAAGTCGGTGCGCGAGTTGGGGCCCCCCACCATGTTGATGATGTAGTTGCCATCAGGGTAGATGGCAGCGTTGCACACAGGCGGTGAAAGCCGGCCGCGGTTGCTTTCTACCCAGTTCATCAAGTTTTGAGGTAAGCCATATTGCAACGACATGCTGAACTCCTAGAGGATGAGCCGCCACTGTGGCGAGCTCAAATCGATCGTAGGTCAGCCCTGTGCCTCATGCCCTGAAACGGAAAGCATTTTGTGAGCTTCATTGATACAGCGCAAATAGCTACCACCCCGCCAAGGCGCCGCACACATCGCACGATCGCAAGGGTTTTTACTTATGTCGAGCTAGCGTGTCACTCACTAATAATGCAAGATCTCAACAAATTCGAACACTTTCGAATAAAGAATGCCCCTATCGGTTGCCACTTCGAAGAAGTTAGTCGGTGTTTGGCCCGATGTGTTGACGCCGCTTCAACCGAACCTAGGCATTGACCTGCCCAAAATGGCTTCTCACATCAGGAACTTGGCCGTCAAAGGGGTCGAGCATGTGACGCTTTTTGGCTATGCAGGAGAGGGTGCATCGTTCGCTGCAGATGAAAAGCTTGAAGCACTGGCCTATTTGCTCAAGTCTGGCGTAGAGGGACCAGACATTTTGTTGGGCGTGAACTCGTCGTCGCTGGTGGATGTGGTTCGTCTGATTCAGCAAGCGCATGCCCAAGGTGTTCGGCGATTCTTGGTATCTCCGCCACTTTATTACCAGCCCTTGAGCAACAGTGCGTTGCTTGATTTTTTTGAACAAGTCATTGCCAAGGTGAATTTGGCAGGTTGGCAGCTGTATGTGCATGTGTTGGGTGGCGTCAGTCATGCGGATGTTCCCGAAGCAGTGCTGACGGAGCTGATCAGGGCGCACCCGCTGATCATGTCCGGTATCGTGGACCAAGACCAGCACGCTTCACACACCCTAGACATCATGCGTTCTTTTGGGACTGACTTGACGGTGACGAGCTGCCACGAGCCTAATTTACAAATGCTCAAACCAACAGGGACTGTGTCGGCGCTGGCCAACTTAATACCTGGAGTAGTCAAACACGTGTTGGCGCAAGACATGCCTGCTCAGGCGTCGCAAGTCAACGGCATGAAAGTTCGCCATCCCGACGACAGAATTGTTGAGTTGATGACGCTGCTGGGCGAACACCCGCCTATCACTGCGTTGAAATTTTTATTGACTCAGCACTATCGATTGGCTGATTGGGAGCATGTCAGACCACCCCAAGCCCGCTTGAGCGCGCAGGCGCGTGAATCGTTGATGAAGTCATTCAAAACTTTCAACTTGTTGCCCAGCGAATGATCTGCAACTACAACCAGCTAGTTCTATGAATTTTCAAAACACCTGGTACGTGATTGAACGAAAAAACAAATATGAAGCGGTGTCACACGCCGTTTTGTCCGACTTGGCGTCAGACAGCTACGTGATGCTGCAAAACTTCGACACGCACCAGGAGGCCTTGACCGAGTTGAGACGGTTGATCCGTTTGGAAATTCAAGACGCTATGAAAAAAATTGATGGCTTGGCAGACCACTCCAAATAGTCGTTCATATCCCGCTAATTCACTTTCGTTGATTTTCGGACCTCAGGCCCGAATGGGTGGTGCAGCTAGAAGACGTAGCAGATAAATTCAGGCGACAGTATTTGACGCTTGTTGTGTCTATCGTTGATGAATCAGGGCAAAAAATGTCCTGAAATTATCAAACGATGGAGTTGAACATGCTAAAAAAACTTGCGATGGTATGTATGGTGATGGCGCTGTGCGCTTGCTCTTCTACCCACAAAAATACGGATCGAGCGCCAGTGGTCGAGCCCATTGGAAGTCAAAAGTTAAGTACAAATTTCAGTCGTCAAGGTGTCAAACTTGAATGGGATTGCAGCTGGGGCACAGGGTTTTCTGATGCAACCTGTGTCAAAGGTGATGTCAAAGCGATCGAAGTGACGGCCTACGCCCCCTCGTTTGGCAACAGCGAGGCCAATCGAGAGGCCGCATTTTCTGTGGCGCATGACATGGCCTTAGTCAAGTTGAACAGGTTTATCCAAGACGAAATCTCAAGCTCTCGGGTAACCACGACGTTGACCAAAAACGTTGAAAAAGCCAACGACAAGCTCAAGTCAAAAATTGGCGTGGCAGAAACCGTCCGACTCAATGATGACGATCCTTATCCTGATTCAAATGTGGCGAATCGGGAGAACGTCAACGAGGTTGTGCGAACGGTGACAGAGAGTATCCGTACCCAATCCAGTGGAATTCTCAAAGGTGTGCGCTCCATCGATGAAAAGATCGTTGATCGTCAAACAGTGGCTGTGACGGTGCGCTGGGACAAAGACAGTGCCCAAGCCGTGCGCGAATTGCAAAAACGCATTCGTTGAGACAGTCATGTGGAGGGCGTTGCTGTTAATTTGGGTACTGCTGGCTGTAGGTTGCAGCACAACTGAGGGGGGGCGCGTTGCGCGTCCCTCTGCCATCCGCGCAACGGGCGTGGGCAATACCATGGAAGAAGCCAAAGAAAGTGCATTTCGGCAGGCCATTGAAAATCGAATTGGTGTTTTGGTTTTGGGTGATCGCGAGGTGCAGAGTTACCGCCTGTTGAAAGATGAAATCCTGACGTACAGCGCGGGCTACATTGATGACTACACCCTCATCTCACAAGAAAGAGTCAGCAAAAAATGGATCGTCACGGCTGATGTCTGGGTGTCCTCGAGCAAGCTGACCAGTCGCATCATTTCGTCTTCAAGCTCGGATGGAAAGATGAATGGGAAAAAGGCGTCCGACAGCTTCAGTTCGTTTGTCAAACAAAAGCAGCAAGCCGATCGACTGAGTGCAAAAATTTTGGCTGGATTTCCAGAAAATGCGTTGGTGGCAAAGTTCAATCGGACCGAGCTTAAATTTGATGGCCATCGAAATGCCAAAGTTCTCATTTACTTTGAAACATCTTGGAATCGCGGGTATTTGGATGCGCTCAACGAACTGTTGACCTTGATTCAAGATGGCGGTGATGCCGAGAGCTACTCTGGGGTTGTGCGCGTGCTCTACAAGAACGAGCGTGATTGGTTTCCCAGTCAAGAGCGCTATCGTTTTTCAGACGCCAAGTTGTTTCAACAGTTTGAGAATCAATTTGATGACCGACGCATTGCAGTGCGTTTGAAGATGCGTGATGGCTCCCGGGTGGTCCATGAAGACTGCTGGAGTCTCCCTGATGCTTATGTCACCAAAGGGTATGACCGATCGGTGCAAATATTGGGTCATCGCAAGTATGAATCGGTCATCACCTTGACCATTCCTTTCAACTCCAAAGCACAGCAAATATTGGCCTCAGCCAACAGCATTGTGTTGACCATTGAAAGCGCAGATAAGTGCTCGAAAAATGGTGATCGCTCATTTTGAGCTTATGCCCTCTGAATGTGAAATTTCAACATCATGAAAATCTTCCTCATCTTTGTGTTGTCTGTTGCGCTCGTCTTCGAGTTGAGCCGCGATCCACAATTCTCCGATACGTTCACGCGACATGTGGTGCGATATATTCAAAAACTTCCCATGACACCGGTTTCGATTTGTAATTTTGACTAACACAAAGGTAATTCATGGCAACTCATAACGAAAACCACATCAAGGAAAACACGTGCACCAGCCATAAACGCTTTGAAAGCATGGTGACGAAGACCTCATTGCTTATTTGGATTTGAATTTGAGTGAGCCCAAAAAGAATGGCGAGTATTTCGTGATCTACGATTTTGAAGGTCACCATGATCAGACCGAGGTATTGGATTATTTGTTGACTTCTCAAGTCAAAACTTCAGCCCAGACTTTCATGAAGTGAGTTCACCCAAGGCTCTTTAGATCATAAACAGAGAAGGTTTTGAAATGTTTTTTGGCGTCTATATTTGTCGTGAGTAGCGGTGATCATTTGTGCAGTTAAAAATTTTCTTTACAACGCACAGGAGTTTGCCAATGAAAAAAAGTCGCCGACTGGCTTTTCTGTTGATGAGCATTATTTTTCATGCCCATGCTTACAAAGAAGATCCGCATCAGTCTTTTCCGACATCCAAAAACAGCACCAACAAAACAACGATCACATGGACGCCTGTTGACAACGTTCAACAACGCTGTGAGGCAGAGAGTCATAAGCGTGGCTTTGGTGGTTTTAACTATCCGGTGGAAGCCTGCTCATTCTGGGCTTCCAACACCTGTCAGATCGTGACCGCTAAGTTTGTTAACTTTCATACCTTGGGTCATGAAGTGCGTCATTGTTTCCAAGGAGAATTTCATGCACATTGAGTCTATGGTTTGATGTCCCAACTGCCCTATCATCTGTGACAAAGGGGATGTGATGCAGGTTGATGCGCTCTTGAAACTGTTGGATATTTTGGGGCCTTACAGGTCGCCAGACAAGGTGATCTCTGTCAAAGATATCGCTCTTAAATGGGATGGCCGTTCTGTTGGTGACAAACCAGTTCCGGCGACTGTTCGAACCATTCAGCGCTATGTGAGCGAGTTGTCTTCAAGGTATGAAGATTTACCCGCCTTGTTGGGTGTGAAGAACATCGATATTTCTGTCAAGGTCAAAAAGGCCGAGGGCAAGCGCAGTGGCAAAGTCATGAGCAAAGAGGTGAGTCACTTCTATTTGCCGCCGGAAAACTTGGTCAAGTGGTTCATGACTGAAGCCGTGGCTTTGCAGTTGATGGTGACGGGCCAAGTGGTAGGGCAATCTCTTGGCGCCATCAAACAGTTGTCAACCAAAGACGCCGAAGAGTTGGCCAATGCGGTATTGAGCCGAGAAAAGGCTGCCGAACTTCGCAAGGTCGCTTCTTGCGTGAGGATTGTTCCAGATGGCATTGGTCGCCAGCGCGCAACCGTGGCGCCAAAAATCATTCAAAAAATCATTGATGCCATTGTTTCGGACCGGGCCCTTGCCCTTGAGTACAGAACGCCATCTGGCAAAGATGGCAAGAGAATCGTCAACCCCTTGGGACTGGTCAGCAAGGATGGAACCATTTATTTGGTCGCCTCCAAGGGGTTTGATCCATCGATCATCCACTACGCGCTGCAACGTGCAACTGATGCGGATGTCGCTTCACGGCACATTCGTCATGTGCCTGAGGGGTTTGATTTGGATCGACACATTGACGAGACCCATCTGCTCAGCCATGTCAAGGGTTCGGATATTCATCTTGAATTGGAAGTGCATGACGATGCGCTGTATCACTTCAGCGAACGTGCTTTCAACGCGACCCAAATCATTTCAAAGTCCAAACGGCAACACTGGAACAAGCTCACGACTGTCATTCCTGATACTGTGTTGCTGATCCCATTTCTCATCAGCATGCTTGAATTTGTTCGCGTGATTGGCCCTGCTAAGTTGCGTCATGACATACAAGACCACTTGAGAAAAATGACGCAACTTTATGGTTGAGGTGTTTCTTCTGAAGGCTCGGCATCATCTCTTTGCGCTTGCAGATGGGTTGCGGTGGTCGGTGTGTTTTCCAGTGATGCGGATGTGTCACTTGCCTCAGGTCCTAACAGTAAATGGGTGATCAAGAGTTCAGTCAGGTAGTTGCGATTGGCGTCAGGTGTCATGTGGGGATTGGGTGGATGAATTGGAATGATGTGTGTACCTCTGCTATTGTTTGCCTTGACCCGACATAAGCTGTCGTTTGATTCATTCACGCAATTTATTCCTCATCCGCCTTGGAGACTCACCCCATTGAGCCGACTGTCACTGACCCGAGAAAAAATTTACAAAACTGTCGCACGCCAAATGCATGGCGTGGTACCTTGCTGGGTGTGTGGACAACATGTGCCGCACGAAACAGCCACCTTGGAGCACATTCAGCCTTTGAGTCAGGGTGGCAATAGTCATCTAGATAATTTGGCCATCAGCCATGAACACTGCAACAACCAACGCCACGCACAAACAGCCTCTTGATCGCTGGGTGTCCATCTCGTCGCCGTTTTCTTTCTTCTTCACTTTGCACGTTGCCGTTGCAAGGCCTTGGCTCTTGTGCTTGATGTGTCTGTGTTGCGGTTTGGTTTGGGCACAGGCTGACACACTGGTGCAGCGCTTTACGCTAGACAACGGCATGACGCTCTTGGTCAAGGCCGATCGCCGGGCGCCCACCGCAGTCCACATGCTGTGGGTTCGGGTGGGTTCGATGGACGAAGTCGACGGCAGCAGCGGGCTGGCGCACATGCTGGAGCACATGTTGTTCAAAGGCACACCCACCGCCAAAGCCGGAGATTTTTCTCGACAAGTGGCTGCTTTGGGTGGTCGTGAAAACGCCTTCACCAGCAAAGACTACACCGGCTATTACCAACAAATCCCAGCTCACCGCTTGGCCGATGTGATGCGCCTAGAGTCCGATCGATTTGCCAACAACCTGTGGCCCGACGAAGAGTTCTCCCGAGAGCTCGAGGTGGTCAAAGAAGAACGGCGTATGCGCACCGACGATGCACCCCGTGCCTTGTTGTATGAGCAGCTCAATGCGGCGCAGTTTGTCGCTTCACCTTACCGCCGCCCCATCGTGGGCTGGATGAACGATTTGGAGGCCATGAAGCCACAAGATGCGCGGGATTTTTACCGTCGCTGGTATGTGCCCGCCAATGCCGCTGTGGTGGTGGTGGGTGACATGGATGCGCAAGCCGTTTTGCAAATTGCACAGGCCACCTATGGGCGTGTGAATGCGGGGGTGGTGCCTGCGCGCAAACCCCGCATCGAACCTGCGCAAAAAGGCATCAAGCGCGTGGTGGTGCAAGCCCCTGCCGAGCAGGCTTATGTGTCTTTGTCATGGAAGGTGCCCAGCTTGTTGGCCTTTGATGACACGCCCGACACCCAAGACAGTTTGGCGCTCACCCTGTTGTCTGCCGTGTTGGACGGCTACAGCGGCGCCCGCTTGGACCGCGCCTTGGCGCAAGGCCCATCACGTTTGGCCGATGATGTGGGTGCCTCATATGGCTTGAGCGGTCGCGGCCCCCAGGTGTTCATGCTCAGCGGCGTGCCAGCACCTGGCAAAACCACAGACGCCTTAGAGAACGCTTTGCGTGACCAGTTGCAGCGCATTGCCAAAGAGGGGGTGACCGACGCCGAGTTGCGCCGTGTCAAAGCCCAATGGATGGCGGCCAAGGTGTATCAGCGCGACTCTTTGTTCAACCAAGCGCGCGAAATTGGCACCTCATGGATCGAAAGTCTTCCTTTGGACAGCAACGAATTGTTGCTGGATAGATTGCAGACCGTGACTGCTGACCAAGTGCGCTCTGTGGCCCAGCGCTACTTTGACGACACCCAGTTGACAGTGGCGGTGTTGCAACCTTTGCCCATGCCAAAGTCAGGCGCCTTGGTGCCTGGCAAGCCCGGCGCTTCGCCTCAACCCGTGGAGGTCACACGATGAGCGCCGTTCGCTGTCAACACGCGTTTTGGGGCCTGGCCTTGTCTTGCCTGACGGTGCTGGCCCAAGCGGGTATACCGATTCAGCATTGGGTCTTGCCCAACGGTGCTCGCGTGTATTTGGTGGAAGCACCCGGTTTGCCAATGGTGGATGTGCAGATCGACTTTGACGCTGGTGCACGGCGTGATCCCGCCACCCAAGCGGGCTTGGCATCGGCCACGGCGGTGATGATGAGCAAGGGTGTGGCCGCCATGGGCGGCGCAATGGCGATGGACGAAAACGCCCTGGGTGAAGCCTGGGCCGATCTGGGGGCCTCGTTCATCGTCAACGCGAGCAATGACCGCTTCAGCGTCAACCTGCGCAGCCTCACACGCACCGAGTTGCTCGATGGCGCGGTGCAACTGGCGGCCCGACAACTGTCACATCCCAGCTTTCCCTCTGCGGTGTGGCAGAGCGAACGTCAACGCTGGCAAGCGTCTTTGGCCGAGGCCAACACCAAGCCAGGCTACTTGGCTGGGCGCGCGTTTGCGGCGGCCGTGTATGGCACGCACCCCTACGGCTACGACACCACGTCCGCGCATTTGCAGGCCATTGAGGTGGGGCATTTGCGGGCCTTTCATGCGCGCTATCTGCAGGCCTGCCAAGCACGGGTGAGCATTGTGGGTGCGCTCAATCGAGCGCAGGCCCAGGCACGGGTGACGCAACTGCTGTCGGGCTTGTCGCAAGCGCCTGCGTGTGCCGCTTTGCCTGCTGTGCCCGAGGTGCAGTCTTTGACGCGGGCACAAGACATCGCCATTCCTTTTGAGTCGGCCCAGGCCCATGTGTTCATTGGGCAACCGGGCATCGCACGCCAAAGCCCCGACTTTTTGGCGCTGACCGTGGGCAACTATGTGTTGGGCGGCGGCGGCTTTGTGTCGCGCCTGACCGAGCAGGTGCGTGAAAAGCGCGGCTTGAGCTACAGCGTGTCGAGTTATTTTTCGCCCAGCATGCACGCAGGCGCGTTTCGCATTGCCTTGCAAACCCGCGCCAACCAAGCAGCCCAAGCGGTGCAGGTGGCGCGTGAGGTACTGGCCGACTTTGTGCAGCATGGCCCCACCGAGGCCGAGGTGCAAGCCGCCAAAGACAACCTGATTGGCGGCTTTGCCCTGCGCTTGGACAGCAATCGAAAACTGCTCGACAACGTGAGCAACATCGCCTGGTATGACTTGCCCTTGGACTACTTGGACACCTGGAGTGACAAAGTGCAGCGCCTGACTGCACCCGACATTCAAGCCACTTTTGCACGCACCCTTCAACCCGAACGCATGGTCACGGTGGTGTTGGGCGCCAAGCCCTGAGCCTTAAAACTTGGCGCGCTCGCCGGGCTTCAAGGCCAGCACTGGAATGCCGCTGCCTTTCATGGCCTCGACAAACTGCGCGGCGGTGCCTTTGGCCAGGGGGTTGGCCCCGTAGTGCATGGGGATCACCGCTTGCGGTTTGAACCAAGCTTTCAGCGCATAGGCGGCTTCGGTCGGCCCCATGGTGAAGTTGCCGCCAATGGGCACCAACACCAGGTCGGGCTTGTAGACGTCGGCAATCAGCTTCATGTCGCCAAACAAGCCGGTGTCACCCATGTGGTAAATCTTGAAACCGTTCTCCAGCGTGATGATGAAGCCCAGCGGCTCGCCGCCCACATGGGCTTCGTCTTTGCCGGTGCTAGGGTTCTTCCACACCAGCACCGACGAGTGCTCGGCATGCACCGCCGTGACTTGGATGCCGGGTGCTGGCTCGACCGTGCCGCTTTTGTTGAAGCGCGGCAACAACTCGGGCGGCAAGATGCCCAGTAGCGTGGCGCTTTGGTTCATGTCACCCGGGGCGTACATCTTCACTTGGTGCATCAGGGCCAGGGCCGGGGCATCGGCAAAGTGGTCCCAGTGGGCGTGGCTCACCAGCAGCACGTCCACCTTGCCCAGGTTCTCCAGGTTTTTGTACTCAGGGGGTGTCAACGGGTTGGCTTTGAGCCAAGGGTCGGTGATGAGGGTCTTGCCACCCGGCGTGGTGATCTTGAAGGCCGATTGGCCCAGCCACTGCACTTCGGTGCTGGGGGCTTGGGCCCACAGAGCGGTGGTACCCATCAGCGACAGGGCCAGGGCGGAGTGGCTCAGCGTGTGGCGTAGAAAGCGTTTGAACATAGGTGTCTCCTCATTGGGGTGGTGCCCACTTTACCCGCTGAGAGGATGGTTAAATTGGCCCCATGTTCACCCCAGTTGTTTCTGATGTCGTTCACGCCTGATGTGTTGATCAGCGAAGTGGGGCCGCGCGATGGCTTGCAGTCGGTCAGCCGCGTCATGTCCACCGCGCACAAGCTGCGCTGGCTGGATGCCTTGGTGGCTGCGGGCTTGCGCGAAATCGAAGTCGGCTCCTTTGTGCCGCGCAAGTTGTTGCCGCAAATGGCCGACACCGCCGAGGTGGTGCGTCACGCTTTGACGCACCCCGGCCTGACCGTCATGGCCTTGGTGCCTAATTTGCCCGGTGCCGAGGCTGCGCTGCGTGCGGGCGTGCACAAGCTCACCATTCCGGTCTCGGCCAGTGCGGCGCACTCCATGGCCAATGTGCGCAAAACACGCGAAGACATGGTGGCCGAAGTGCGTGCCATCGTGCAGCTCAAAAACCAACTCGCGCCGCAGGTACACATCGAAGCCGGTATTTCCACCGCCTTTGGCTGCACCTTGCAAGGCGTGGTGCCCGAAGACGACGTGGTCTGGCTGGCCCAGGCCGTGGTGGAGGCGGGGGCCGATGAGTCGGGCCTGTCAGACACCACCGGCATGGCCAACCCCGCGCAGGTGCGGCGCCTGTTCACCCGGGTGCGTGCCGTCATTGGCGACAAAACCGGCGCTGCCCACATGCACAACACGCGCGGCCTGGGGCTGGCCAATTGCTTGGCCGCTTATGACGTGGGCGTGCGCACCTTTGACAGCTCGCTCGGCGGCTTGGGCGGTTGCCCTTACGCGCCCGGCGCCTCAGGCAATGTGGTGACCGAAGACCTGGTGTTCATGTTTGAAGCCATGGGCGTGCGCACTGGCGTGGACTTGACCCGTTTGATGGCCGCACGTGCACCCCTGCGCGACGGCTTGCCCGATGAACCGCTGTACGGCATGACGCCCGAAGCAGGCCTGCCCAAAGGCTGGTCCTGAGACTTGATGTGTTGCATATGACCGAGACACCCCCCACACTACCCGCCGCATCGTCCCAACCCGTGCCATACGCGGGCCTGCGTGTGGTGGAGTTCACCCACATGGTGATGGGCCCCACCTGCGGCATGGTGCTGGCCGACTTGGGCGCCGAGGTGATCAAGATCGAGCCCATTGGCCACGGGCGCCACGGTGACGCCACCCGGCAGTTGATCGGCTCAGGCGCGGGTTTTTTTCCCATGTTCAACCGCAACAAAAAAAGCCTGGCGCTCGACCTGGAGACGGTCGAAGGCAAAGAGGCGGTGTTGCGCCTGATCGCCACCGCCGATGTGGTGAGTGAGAACTTCAAGAGCGGCACCATGCGCAAGCTCGGCCTGGACTACGCCAGCTTGAAAGCCTTGAACCCACGCCTGATCTACGTCAGCCACAAAGGCTTTCTGCCTGGGCCTTACGAGCACCGCACCGCCTTGGACGAGGTGGTGCAAATGATGGGCGGCTTGGCCTACATGACGGGCCGCCCAGGCGACCCCTTG
>CAIMWY010000367.1 GCA_903845315.1 uncultured Burkholderiales bacterium | reverse complement strand
CTACCAGTGCGTACCCGCTTGACGGATACGGACGTTGCGCGTTTTGCAGCCCAGCGATTTCGCTTCCCGGGTGTTGAAATCAAGGCGCGTTTGTTCCGCAGTTATCCCTATGGTGAACTTGCCAGCCATGTCATTGGTTACATCGGACGCATCAATCAGACCGAAAAAGCCAAGATCGAGGACGATGACGACCAGGCTAACTACCGGGGTACGGAATACATCGGCAAGTTGGGCGTAGAGCAGAGTTACGAAGAACAGTTGCATGGCACGACTGGGGTGCAGCAAATGGAAACTTCTGCGGGTGGCCGCGCGGTGCGTCGCCTCAACAGCAGTCAAGCTGTGCCTGGCAACAGCGTGGTGTTGTCGATCGACATCAAGCTGCAAAAGTTGGTGGAAGACCTCTATGGCAAGCGACGCGGTGCCTTGGTGGCGCTCGACCCCAAGACGGGCGAAGTCTTGGCATTTGTGAGCAAGCCCACCTTTGACCCGAACTTGTTTGTCGACGGCATTGATTTTGAAAATTGGCAGGCCCTCAACGAGTCGCCCGACAAGCCCTTGCTCAACCGAGCCTTGCGTGGCACCTATCCACCCGGCTCGACCTACAAACCATTCATGGCGCTGGCCGCATTGCAAACGGGCAAAAGGTCTGAAAAAGCACTGATTTCTGACCCCGGCTTTTTCATGTTCGGCAACCACCGTTTTCGCGATGACAAAGAGGGCGGGCATGGCATGGTGGACATGTACAAGTCGATCGTTGAGTCGTGCGACACCTACTACTACACGCTCGCGCGTGACATGGGCGTGGACCAGATGCATGAGCAAATGAAGCCCTTGGGCTTTGGTCAAATCACCGGCATCGACATCATGGGTGAATCGCGTGGCGTGTTGCCATCGACCGAGTGGAAGCGCACCACCTACAAAAAGCCCGAGCAGCAGCGTTGGTACTCGGGAGAGACCATTTCTCTGGGCATTGGCCAGGGCTACAACAGCTTCACCATGCTGCAAATTGCGCATGCCATGGGGACCATTGCCAATAATGGGTTGAAGATGAAGCCGCACTTGGTGCGCGAGGTGGTCGACGTGGAAACCAAAGTGGCCACCTTGGTCGCCAAAGAACCGATCGGGCAATTGCCTTTGATGGCCGAGAACCTCGAGGTGATCCGGCGCGCGATGGTCGGCGTGAACATCGAAGGCACGTCGGCCAGCAGCTTTGTTGGCGCACCCTACACCAGTGCGGGCAAGACCGGGACCGCGCAGGTCTACACCGTCAAGCAAAACGAAAAATACAACGCAGCCAGCATTGACGAGCGCATGCGCGACCACGCTTTGTTCATTGCATTTGCCCCTGCGGAAGACCCCAAGGTGGCGTTGGCCATGGTGGTGGAGAACGCGGGTTTCGGGGCGCAAAATGCAGCCCCGATTGCACGGCGGGTGTTTGATTTTGTGATCATGGGCCAATATCCCGCGCAAGAAGACATCGACGCGGTGCAAAAAGGCCAAGCGACCCGCCCGATCGGCAAGTCTCGTCCGGTGGCCAGTGTGACTTGGCCGCCCAAGGCCGCCGATGTGCCGGAGGTCAGTCTCCCAGACAAAGTGGCCTCAGAGGCCAAGCCCAAAGCATCCGCGCCTGCTACCACGTCAGTGCGCTGAGCGCTGGCGTGATATTGCGCAAGCGTTAGCGTAAAAACGCGTCGTAGCTGGTTTTACAAATCAATGTGCTGACCACGACCAAGAACACGCCGCGCACAAAGCCTGCCCCGTGTTTGAGCGCCATCCGTGTACCCAACAAGCTGCCCGCCACGTTGGCCATGGCCAAGGGCAAGGCCATGTGCCACCAGACATGCCCCGTCCATGTGAACAGCACCAGGGCTGCCGCGTTGCTGGAGAGGTTGAGCAGTTTGGCGGCCACAGAGGCATTGAGGAAGTCGTAGCCCAACCAACGCACCAACAAAAAAACAAAAAAGCTACCCGTGCCTGGACCAAAAAAACCATCGTAAAACCCCACGGTCAGCCCCACGGTCGCGGTCGCCCACAGCTCAGCACGACCTTCAAAGCGGGGCTGGTGGAGACGCCCCATGTCTTGACGCGCCAAGGTGTAGAGCAGCACGGCCAACAACACCACCGGCAACAGGCGGCGCAAAAAATCAGGCGAAATCAGGGTGACCAGCCAAGCGCCTGCAAACGACCCGCCCATGGCCAGCCCGGCCGCAGGCAGCAGCACGCGCCAGCGCATGGGCACACGTTGGCTGTATTGCCAAGCGGCAAAGCTGGTGCCCCAGACCGATGCGCTTTTGTTGGTGCCCAACAGCGCGGCAGGGGGCGCTGACGGATAAACGGCCAACAGGGCGGGCAGCAAAATCAACCCGCCACCACCGACGATCGAGTCGACAAAACCAGCCAGCGCAGAGGCGAAGGTGGCGATCAAAAGTTCCATGCGGGGATTGTGGTCTGAGATCGGGGCCTGAATGACGGCGCATAAAGCAAAAGGCACCGGGATCAACCGGTGCCTTTTCCATCAACGCCCTGTGCGCAGGGCTGTTTGTATGTCTCCTCGGACCCTCGATCAACAGCACGTTGGCTGTTGTGAGTGATGAGAATGTACGGTCTCCAACGCGACTCGGGCGTCGGGAGTTTCCCTTGCGGGCTTACCCGGTGCGCGTCAACCCTGTGTGGCCTCGTGGGCGAGCCACTGGGCGGCTTTTTCAGCCAGCATCAAGGTGGGACTGTTGGTGTTGCCGCTGGTGATGGTGGGCATGACGCTGGCGTCCACCACGCGCAAGCCGCGCACCACGCCGCCGCGACCGTCACGCACACGCAACTCGGTGTCGACCACGGCCAGAGGGTCATCCAAGCGGCCCATGCGGGCGGTGCCCACAGGGTGAAAGATGGTGCTGGCAATGTCGCCAGCCAGCCGCGCGAGTTCATCGTCAGTTTGGTATTGCACGCCAGGTTTCCACTCGACGGGTTGGTACTTGGCAAGTGCGGGCTGGGCGGCGATGCGACGCGTCACGCGCAGCGAATCGGCCGCCACTTGGCGATCTTCGGGCGTGCTGAGGTAGTTGGGTGCGATGTGCGGTGCATCGGCAAAGTGAGGGCTGCTGATGTGCACCGTGCCTCGGCTGGTGGGGTTGAGGTTGCACACGCTGGCGGTAAACGCGGGGAAGCTGTGCAGCGGTTGCCCAAACGCATCGAGGCTGAGCGGCTGCACGTGGTACTCAATGTTGGGGTAGGGTTGGCTCGGGCTGCTGCGGGTGAAAGCGCCCAATTGCGACGGCGCCATGCTCATGGGGCCGCTTTGTTTGATCAGGTATTCCAAGCCAATCTTGGCTTTGCCCCACCAGCTGTTGGCCAAGGTGTTGAGGGTGGTCACTCCTTGGACCTTGAAGACCGAACGAATCTGCAAATGGTCTTGCAGGTTGGCACCCACACCGGGTAAGTCGATGACGGGTTCAATGCCGTGTTGTTGGAGCAGCTGTGCCGGGCCCAGGCCTGAGAGTTGCAAGATTTGCGGTGTGCCAATGCTGCCAGCACTCAAGACCACAGATTCTTTGGCTGTGACGCTGACATGGCCTTGGCCCGTCCAGACCTCCACGCCAGAGCAGTGAGCTTGCCCATTGGCATCGGTGGTCATGAGCAACTTGCTCACTTGGGCCGAAGTCCAGAGTTCAAAGTTGGGGCGAGCGTAGCAGGTGGGGCGCAAAAAAGCCTTGGGCGTGTTCCAGCGCCAACCCCGCTTTTGGTTGACCTCGAAGTAGCCCACGCCCTCGTTGTCACCTCGGTTGAAGTCATCGCAGGCGGGGATGCCTGCTTGCACGGCGGCTTGGGCAAAGGCTTCCAGTACTTCCCAGCGCAAGCGTTGGCGCTCGACGCGCCACTCGCCGCCCGCAATGTTGTGGCGCAGGGTTTCGCCATACACCGTGTGGTCGTTGAGCAACACCTCGCTGCGCGCCCCTTTGGCGCCGTGCATGGCATCGCCGCCACCGTGGTGGTCTTCGTGCAGCTTGAAATAGGGCAAGCAGTTGTCCCAGCGCCAGCGCGCGTCGCCCGTGAGCTCGGCCCAATGGTTGTAATCACGCGCTTGGCCGCGCATGTAAATCATGCCGTTGATGCTCGAGCATCCGCCCAACACCTTGCCGCGCGGGTAGTGCAAACTGCGGCCGTTCAGCCCGGATTCGGCGGCGGTGTTGTAGAGCCAGTCGGTGCGTGGATTGCCAATGCAGTAGAGGTACCCCACGGGGATGTGCACCCAGTGGTAATCGTCGCGACGGCCGGCCTCGATCAACAGCACCCGTTTGCTGGCGTTGGCGCTCAAGCGGTTGGCCAGCAGGCAGCCTGCTGTACCAGCGCCGACGATGATGTAGTCAAACTGGGTGTCGCTCATGGGGGTCAAGCCTTGGCTAAAGCGTTGCGATGGTGTGGCGTGGGTGGCCAGCCATGGCAACTTTCTGGCGCGAAGCGACTGAGGCGCCATAGCTGGCTGCCCACGTCGCACCGGCGCAAGACGCGCATCACTTAGACGTTGGCATGGCGAACTCAGCACCTTTGCCAATGCTGTCCGGCCAGCGCTGCATGACGCTCTTTTGCTTGGTATAAAAACGCACACCTTCTTCGCCGTAGGCATGCATGTCGCCAAACAAACTCTTCTTCCAACCGCCAAAACCGTGCCACGCCATCGGCACGGGAATCGGCACGTTGATGCCCACCATGCCGACTTGGATGCGGCGTGCAAATTCGCGCGCCACGCCACCGTCCCGGGTGAAGCAACTCACGCCGTTGCCAAACTCGTGCGCGTTGATCAGTTCAACCGCTTGGGCGAAGTCGGCTACGCGGACGCAGCTCAAGACGGGGCCAAAAATCTCTTCTTTGTAGATGCGCATGTCGGGCGTGACGTGGTCAAACAAGGTGCCACCCATCCAGAAGCCTTTGTCGCAACCCGCACCGGCTTTTTTGCCATCAAACACACGGCCATCGACCAGCAACTGGGCGCCTTCTTTGGCGCCTTGTTCGATGTAGCCGGTGATGCGTTTGTGCGCAATGTCGGTCACGATCGGGCCCATTTCGGCGGCCAAGTTGGTGCCGTTGAGTACTTTCAAGGTTTTGGTGCGCTCAATCAGCTTGGGCATGATGCGCTCACCCACATCGCCCACCAGCACGGCCACGCTGATGGCCATGCAGCGTTCGCCGGCAGAGCCATAGGCCGCGCCAACCAAGGCATCGACGGCTTGGTCGATGTCGGCGTCAGGCATCACCACCATGTGGTTTTTCGCGCCGCCCAGGGCTTGCACGCGTTTGCCGTGGTGTGCGCCGGTTTCGTAGATGTAGTTGGCAATCGGGGTGGAGCCGACAAAGCTGATGGCTTTGACGTCAGGGTGCAACAGCAGTGCATCGACCGCTTCTTTGTCGCCTTGCACCACGTTGAACACGCCGTCGGGCAGGCCCGCTTGTTGGAGCAAGTCGGCCATGAACAGTGCAGGGGAGGGGTCAATCGGACTGGGTTTCAAAACAAAGGTGTTGCCTGTGGCAATGGCCACGGGGAACATCCACATGGGCACCATCACGGGGAAGTTGAAGGGGGTGATGCCCGCGACCACGCCCAAGGGCTGGCGCATGGTCCAGTTGTCGATGCCGGTGGACACCTGCTCGGTGTAGTCACCTTTGAGGAGTTGTGCAATGCCGGTGGCGAACTCGACGATTTCGATGCCGCGTGTGACCTCGCCTTGCGCGTCGGTGAACACCTTGCCGTGTTCGGCGGTGATCAAGCGAGCCAAGTCGTCTTTGTGCTGGTTGAGCAATTCCAAGAACTTGAACATCACCCGCGCACGACGCAGCAGTGATGTGTCGCCCCAAGCCGGGAAGGCTTTTTGTGCGGCTGCGACTGCGGCGTTGACATCGGCGCTGCTGGCCAAGCTGACGTTGGCGGTGACCGCACCGGTGGCGGGGTTATATACCGGCTGGCTGCGGGTGCTCACGCCAGCGGCGTGTTGGCCTGCGATGTAGTGCTGGATGGAGGCAATGGTCATGGAGGATCCTAGGTCAATCAGAGGTGTTGTTGGGGGCGAATCAGCGACCGCCGGTCACGTCAATGCAGGTGCCGGTGATGTAGCTAGAGGCGTCGCTGAGCAACCAGACAATGGTTTGGGCCACTTCTTGGGCGGTGCCAGCGCGCTGCATGGGAATGAGGGGTGCCAGTTCTTTGGCACGGTCGGGCAAGCCGCCGCTGCCATGGATCTCTGTGTCGATGACGCCAGGGCGGACCGCGTTGACGCGGATGCCTTCTGCGGCAACTTCTTTGGACAGCCCCAAGGTCAGGGTGTCGATGGCAGCCTTGCTGGCGGCATAGTCGACGTACTGACCGGATGCACCCAAACGTGAGGCAGCGCTGCTGAGGTTGACGATGACACCGCCTTCTCCGCCATGGCGGGTGCTCATGCGGCGCACGGCTTCACGGGCGCAGGCGAATGAGCCCAAGACGTTGATGCGCATCATGCGCTCCACGCGGGCCCAGCTCATGGCGTCTACCCGGCTGGTCATGTCGACAATGCCAGCGCTGTTGACCAAGCCGCGAATGCGGCCCAGTTTGGCATCGACCTGAGCAAACAGGGCCAAAATTTGGTCTTCATGACCGACATCGCCTTGCACGCTGATGGCTGTGCCGCCGTCTTGGCGAATTTGGCCCACCACCTCATCGGCAGCCAACGAATTTTGTGTGTAGTTGACCGCCACAGCCCAGCCATTTTTGGCAGCCAAGACGGCCGTGGCGGCGCCAATGCCGCGGCTTGCGCCGGTGATCAAAAGAACGGGTTTCAAGTCTGTCTCCTAGGTTCTGGTTCGGTCAAATTCAAGCGCTGCACGATAGCATGTAGGGGGGTAAAACCGAGTAACCTGACGGACATTCTGTAATTTTTGATTTTGAAAGCAAGACCATGACCACAGTGCATTTGACCTCCTCCGACGGATTTGGCTTTTCAGCCTATGTGGCCCAACCCAAAGGGCAGCCCAAAGGCGCCATCGTGGTAGTGCAAGAAATTTTTGGCGTCAATGCCC
The DNA here is from genome assembly GCA_903845315.1 of uncultured Burkholderiales bacterium. The sequence continues at coordinate 1,084 of CAIMWY010000367.1, read as the reverse complement.
ACATCCGTGAAGTCGCCGATGCTTATGCCGCGCAGGGTTACCTGGCGGTGGCGCCCGCCACGTTTGACCGTGTCAAACCCGCCGTTCAGATGGGCTACACCTCGGACGACATGCAAGCCGGCATCGCGCTCAAGGCGGCGGTCGAGGCCCTGCCCGCGCCGGGCGTCATGGCTGACTTGCAGGCGGGCGTCGATTACGCGGCGAAAACCTCAGGTGGCAAGGTCGGCATCGTGGGCTATTGCTGGGGCGGCTTGCTGTCGTGGCGTGCCGCGTGCATGCTCAAGGGCTTGAGCGCGGCTGTGCCTTACTACGGGGGCGGCAGCACCAGCGATGAAGAGCGGGCTCGCGCACCGCACTGCCCCGTGTTGGCGCATTACGCAGAGCAAGACCACTGGATTCCCATGGACACGGTGGCCGCCTTCCAAAAAGCCCAGCCGGGGGTGGAGGTGCAGGTGTATGCGGCCGACCATGGGTTCAACTGCAACCACCGTGGCGCATGGCATGAGCCGTCGGCCAAGTTGGCGTTGGCGCGCACGCTGGCGTTCTTTGCCAAACATTTGGCTTGAGGATCAGGTGGGGTCGCCTGTTACGGTGGCCCTTCGCAACAACTGAAAATTCCCAAAGGCTGGCGCAGTTGGGACAGCCTATGGGGGCTTACTTTTTCAAAGCGCGTGCAGCGTCTAGGGCGAAATAAGTCAAGATGCCGTCCGCACCGGCACGCTTGAAGGCCAGCAGGCTTTCCATCATCACCGCGTCATGGTCGAGCCAGCCGTTTTGGGCGGCGGCTTTGAGCATGGCGTACTCGCCAGAAACTTGGTAGGCGAAGGTGGGAACTTGGAAGGTGTCTTTGACGCGGCGCACGATGTCCAAATAGGGCATGCCGGGTTTGACCATCACCATGTCGGCACCTTCGGCGATGTCCAGGGCCACCTCGCGCAAGGCCTCGTCGCTGTTGCCGGGGTCCATTTGGTAGACCTTTTTATCGCTCTTGCCCAAGTTGCCGGCAGAGCCCACGGCGTCTCGGAACGGGCCGTAAAAAGCGCTGGCGTATTTGGCGCTGTAGGCCATGATGCGGGTGTGGATG
>CAIMWY010000366.1 GCA_903845315.1 uncultured Burkholderiales bacterium | reverse complement strand
GCCACGTGGATGGGAAAAGGTTTGTAGCGCAGGTACTCGCGCCCATCCATCTGCACCACTTCGCTCAGGTCTTCTTGGGCGCTGGCGTTCATCTTGCCGCCGCCCAAGCGCGGGTCGCACACCGTGCCCAAGCCCACATGCGTGAAGAGACCCGGACGGCCCGCGCCGATCTCACGCAGCAGTTGCGACGACACGCCACCGGGCAAGATGTAGGCCTCGATCTTTTCGGCCTCGGCCAGTTGCTGCATGGCCGGTGACCACACCCAGTGCCCACCCACCACGCGTTTGACCAAACCCTCGTGGGCAAAGCAGTTCATGCCTTTGGTTTTTTTTGTCGCCAATGCCCAAAGCGTGGATGACGGTCAGGCGCTGCGGATGTTGTGTCTGAAGGTAGCGCGCTTGCACCGCTTCAAACAAACAACTGGCTTCCATCAAGCCGCCACCACCGCCCATCAGGCCCACGGTGTCGCCATCGCGGATCAAGGCCACCGCGTCGGCGGCCGACATGAACTTGTTCATGGGTTGTCCTGGCTTATTTGTTCAACTCAAACAAGGCGTCGCCCTGCTTCATGACGCGCTTGGCGATGACGGTGCGGTGAATTTCGCTGGTGCCGTCAAAGATGCGGTAGATGCGCGCGTCACGGTAGTAACGCTCAATCGGCAGCTCTTTGCAAAAGCCCATGCCACCAAACACCTGCACGGCGCGGTCCACCACACGGCCCAAGGTTTCGGCTGCATGCACCTTGACCATGGCGATGTGGTCACGGGCATCCATGTCTTGATCCAGCATCCAGGCCGCATGCAGCACCATCCATCGTGCGGCATTGATCTCGATCACGCTGTCGGCCAACATCTGCTGCACCATCTGAAAGTCGCCAATGGCTTGGCCAAACTGTTTGCGCTGCTTGGCGTAGTCCACCATCAGCGACAGCACATGGCTGGCTTTGCCCACCGCACGCGCCCCCACTTGCGCCAAGCGCACCTGGCCCAACACGCCCATGGCCATTTTGAAGCCCTGGCCTTGTCCGCCGAGCATGGCGATGGGTTCGAGGGGCACGTTGTCAAACCACAGTTCCAAGTGCGGCGCGCCACGCAAGCCCATCATTTTTTGGTCTTTGCCCACGGTGAAGCCCGGCAGACCTTTGTCCACTGCGAAGAGGGAAATTTCTTTGTCGCCGGTTTTGGCAGAGACCAGAAAGAAGTCGGACACCTCGCCGTCGCTGATGAAGTGCTTGGCACCGTTGAGCACCCAGCCAGTGGCTGTTTTCTCGGCCCGGGTTTTGATGCCCTGCGCGTCCGAGCCCGCACCGGACTCGGTGATGGCGATGGCGCACACCCGCTCGCCACGCACACAGGGGGTGAGCCAACGCTCAATCTGCGCCCCCTCACAGGCCAACAAGGCTTCGTACACATTGCCAAAGGCACGGCGAATCAAGATGTCGCTGGTGTGGCCAAACTGCTCTTCACACAGCATGCGGTCGACCGCGCTCAAGCCGCCGCCGCCAAATTTCTCGGGCATGTTCAAGGCATACAGCCCCAGGGCTTTGCTTTTGGCGTGGATGGCTTGGGCCACCTCCGGCGCCAGAAAGCCCTGGTCTTCCACCTGCTGCTCGAGCGGGTGCAGTTCTTCGGCGATGAAGCGACGCAGGGTGTCGATCATCATTTTTTGTTCATCGTTGAGGGCGAAATCCATGGGGTCTCCAAATCAGATCAAAGGTCGAGCAAGGCGCGACTCGCCGCCAGGGCTTGGCCCGACCAGGCCAAGTCGCCCACGGCACGGGCGCGCTCGTGGTGCGGCACTTCCACGCTGATGAGCAAGTCTTGTGGCAAAGCCTGAAACAGGCTGTGCAAATCAATGGCGCCTTCACCGGGCAACCAGCGTTCGCAGCGGGCGGTGTGGATCATGTCGTCCACACTCAAGTCGGTGCTGCCCCGGGCGTTGGTGGTGGGGGCATCGCAAATTTGTGCGAAGTGGAGCAATTCGCGCGGCAGCGCGGCGATGTCGGCCAACGAGGTGTCGGAGCGGGCCACGTGCAGCGCATCGACCAAGATGCCGGCGTTGGACGGGCTTCCTGCGTTGTGGATCACCTGCAAGGCTTCACGCGCATGGCGCACGGCCGTCCAAGGCATGAACTCCAAGTCAGCCATCAAGCCATAGGGCTGCATGAGGGCGCACAACTGCGCGTAGTGGTCGCTCAAACGGTTCAAGTCGGTGTCGTCACCGGCCACCACCACCACCCGCGCTTTGAGCTGGGCACCTGCTTCGAACAAGGGGGTGTAAGGGGTCGGGTCAAACACGGGGCCGATGCGGATGATCTCTAAATCAAACACACCCAAGCCGCTGTCGGCCAGGCGTGCTTGACATTCGCGCAGCACTGCCTTGTCGCCCAATAGGCGCTGGTGCTGTCCGCCGGGTGTGTTGGCCAGCAGGCGCAAGCCCACAAAGCTGTAGCCTAACTGCGCCGCCTGGGCAATGGTCTCAGGGGCCGTGGACACCTCGGCGGTGAGGTAAGACTGTGAATAGATGCGTGACATGACCGACCTTTCGGATTATTTCAAAGGCGATACCGCGGTGGGCATGGCGATGGTGGACGTCATGGCGGTGGTCAGCCAAGCTGGCCCACCTTTAGGCGGCCAAATACCTTGGGCCACCGAGTCGGCGCGAGCTTTTGAGCGCGCATCCAGCGAGGGGTAGGCCCAGATGTTGGTGAAGCGCAGCGGACCATCCAAAGCCACCATGGCCACCACACAGGGCGAGAGTTTGTCGCGCGCGGGCACAGCTTGTTCCCACAAGTCGAGGGTGGGCTGCACGCCACCGGGTTTGATGCCGTAAGTGCGAATTTCATACACCGGGCCATGGATGCCGCTCTCGGCGCTGGGGCGCACCGGCTTCATCCACGGGAATCCTTGGTAGCTGTGCTGCTCGAGCGATTGAAAGATGTCGCCACAGCCAAAAGGGCTGGCATTGCGTTGCGTGCGCTCGCGCTCGGCTTGCAAACTGGCCAAGTCATGAAAGCCACGCAAGACCACCATTTGGTTCAAGGTGCCAATGTCGGTGAACCAACAGCCCAGCAATTCGCCCTGGCCTTGGGCTGCAAAGGTTTCGACGTTTTTAGCGGCTTGGGGCGCAGTGCCAAATGGCAGGGTCAGGGTGGCGAGTTCGTAATACATGGACGTCCTTTTGAAAAATGTGTCGCTCAGGGGTTGGGCCGCCGCGTGGTGGGCGGCGATGTAACCAAAGGTCATGGCGGGCCCGAGGGTGATGCCGCCACTGGGGTAGTGGCCGCCCATGATGCTGTTCATGTCGTTGCCCCCGGCGTACAAGCCAGCAATGGCTTGGCCTTGGGCCTTGAGCACCTGGGCGTGTTCGTTGCAACGCAAGCCGGCAAAAGTGCCCAAGCTGCCCGCCACCACGCGCACGGCGTAGAAGGGCCCTTGTTGCAGCGCTGCCATGCAGGGGTTAGGGCCGGGGTGCGTGGTGTCGCCTTGGATGCGGTTGTAGGGCGTCTCGCCTTTGCCAAACTCGGCATCACTGCCGGTGTGGGCCATCGTGTTGTAGCGCGCCACCGTGGCTTGCAAGGTGTCGGCCTGAATGCCACAACGCTCGGCCAGTTCTTGCAAGCTGGCACCGCGTTGCAAGTAGCCATTGGCCAGCCACTTAGCCAACGGCATGGGTGCTGGTTTGGCAGCGCCTAGGCCCCAGCGGCGGACGAACCGGTGGTCGCACAGCAGCCAGGCTTGCACGGGTTCACCCACAGGCAGGGCTTGGATCAGGCTTTGCATGACGTCGTGGTACGGGTCGGCCTCGTTGGCGAAGCGCTGGCCAAAGCGTGTGACCGCGATCAGCCCGGGCTTGGCGCGTTCAATCAAATGTGGAAAGTGGGTGACGCTGCCGTCGGGTTGCGGCACCAGCGACACCGGTGCCAAGGCAGCCGCTTGGCGCAAGTCGTTGGCCACCACCGCACCCACGCTTTCACCCAAGCGCAAACCGTCACCGGTGTTGCCAAGCGAGGCAGCTGAGAAATGGGCGTCGCCTTGCGGGTCGTGCGGCAGCAAGGCGCGTTTGCGCGCGGGGTCGTGCGGGAAGCCGCCGGTGGCCAGCACCACCCCGCGATGTGCATGCACCACGTGCTCGCCTTGCGGCGTGCGCACCACCGCGCCGCACACGCGCACCGCATCACCCTGCGCATCACCCTGTGCTTGCGTCAGCAAGCGCACGGCCGGGCTGTTGACGCGCAGGTCCACGCCTGCATCCAACGCCGATTTGGCCAAGGCGGCGATCAAGGCGTTGCCATTGACCAACTGCATGCCCCGGCCATGCCAGAGCAGGTCACGCAGGTGGCGCAAGATGCGGCGGGTAATGTGCAAGAAGGAGGTCCAACTGTGCAGGCTGTTGAAAAAATGCCGCAGGTCGGCACCCGACGCAATGCCCATGCCCCACAGCGTGGTCTCGGGCAAGGGGGGCTTGAGCTGTTCGATGTGCGCACCCAATGCACGCCCATCGAAGGGCGCGGCACAGACGGAGCGACCCCCGGTGGCCGCGTCGGGGCTGCGCCCATGGAAGTCGGGAATGCTGTTGCCGTCGACAAACTGCAAGGCGGTGTGCTGCTGAAAAAAGCGCACCATGTTCGGGGCATGGGTCAGATAAGCCATGGCACGCGCCTCGTCAAACTGCGCACCCAATTCATGGCGCAGGTAGGACAGCGGTTTTTCCAAGGGCTCAGCGATGCCACCGGCCAGCGCCAGTGGGTTGCGCGGAATCCACATCCAGCCGCCAGACCAAGCGGTGGTGCCGCCGAAGTGCGGGTCTTTCTCGACCACCACCACCGTCAAACCCAGATGCGCCGCCGTCACAGCGGCCGACAAGGCGCCCGCGCCAGAGCCCACGACCAACAGATCACAGGTGGTGGAAGCCGGGTCTGAGGACGGGTGCGAAGACGACATCGGGCTTTAAGGGGCGTAGATCGGTTGGCGATCTTTCGCCGAAGCGCGTTGATTGAAGAAGGGCGACGCCCCGCTGGCAGCAGCCAATTGAGCGGCGAACGATTGCAACTCGTCCCCCAAGGCCAGCATGCGCGCTTCGGTGAAGCGCACCGTGGGCCCGGCAATGGTGAGGATGCCCATGGGTGCTTGGCCGTTCAAGCGCACCGGCGCGGCCATGGCGTTCAAGCCGGCGGTGAAGGTTTCTTGGGTCAAGCTGTAGCCGCGTGCGCGTGAGGCATGAACTTCTTGCAACACAGCGTGCAAGCTGGTGGGCGCGTTGGGGCCGTAGTCGGCAGGCAGCCCCAAGCCTTGTTTGGAGACCAGCGCCAAGGCCGCGTCGTCAGACAAGGCCATGAGCCAAGCCAAGCCCGAGGCTGAACAGCTCAAGCGGGCGTCATTGCCCATGTCGGGGTCGTAGCGCAGGCCCTGGCGGGCGCCTTGGGCGCGGGCCACCCAAGTCAGCCGCTCGCCGTCGACCACCGACAAACGCACCAACTCGCCCGAGATGGCAGCCAAACGGTCGAGCAGCGGCTGGGCCACGTCGACGATGCCGGTGTTGCTCAAAAAGCTCAGGCCCATCGACACCAGCTTGGTGGTGAGCACGTAGTCGCCGTGGTCGCGGGTTTGGCGCACATAGCCACAGCGGATCAAATCGGCCAACAAGCGGTGCACCGCACTGCGCGGAATATTGAGTCGGTCGGCCATGGCCGCCAGCTCCAAACCTTCGCCATGGGCGCTGAGCAGCTCCAGCAAGCCAAGGGTTCGTTCGAGGACACCGTTCATCGTTGTGCAACCGTTCTAGGGTGAGGGACTGGCGGGCAGTGTATCTATTTTTGGAATTAAATTCAATAATTGAATATTATTCCACTTTTAGATAAGATGTGCCCATCTCCAATTTTTGAGTTCAGACATGCTCGACAACTTCAGTGGCGCCACCCGGGTGCATTTCATCGTGGGTGACCCGATTGCCCAAGTCAAATCGCCCTTTGGCGTGACCCAGGCGTTTGAACAAGTCGGTCGCGACGCCATCTGCGTGCCGGCCCATGTGCCCACCGCTGACTTGGCGGCTTGGCTGGAGGGGGCGTCCAAATCGCGCAATGTGGACGGCGTGATCGTGACCGTGCCACACAAGTTCGACTGCTATGGTCTGTGCGCCAGTGCATCGCCACGCGCCGAGTTTTTGAAGACCGTCAACACCCTGCGCCGCAATGCAGACGGCAGTTGGCATGGCGATATGTTCGACGGCCTGGGCTATGTGCAAGGGATGCGACTGAACGGTTGCGCGCCTGAAGGTCAAAAGGCTTTGCTTGTGGGGGCTGGCGGCGCCGGATCGGCGATTGCGCACAGCTTGGTGGTGGCGGGTGTGCGCGAGTTGGCCATCCACGACACCGACATCACACGACGCGATACCTTGGTGGCACGGCTGGCCAGTTTGGGTCAAGCCCAGGTGACAGCGGGCAGCCACAACCCCGCGGGCTTTGACATTGCCATCAACGCCACACCCATCGGCATGACAAGCACCGACCCCGTGCCTCTGGAAATGCAAGGCATCACCCGTGCGATGTTTGTGGGCTGCGTGATCACGGCCCCTGCCGTGACGCCCTTGATTGCCGCCGCACGCGCCTTAGGCTGCTGCACCATGACGGGCGCAGACATGTTTGCGCAAGTGCGCGATTTGATGGTGAGTTTTTTGTTGGAAAGCACGCCCACACCATGAATGCTTTGTCTAAAAGTACCCCGCCCAACACCCAGCTCCAACAACTCGACGACAACACCAGCGTGGATGTGCTGGTCATCGGCGCAGGCGGTGCAGGCATGTCGTCGGCCCTGTTTGCTGCGCTCCAAGGCGCACGCGTGTTGGTGGTGGAAAGCACCGAGTACCTTGGCGGCACCACCGCCTTGTCAGCGGGCACCAGCTGGGTGCCCGGCACCGCCAAGGGAAGGGCTGTGGAGCCCGGCGACACGCTTGAACGTGCCAAAACCTTTTTGAACCATGCGGTGGGCGACAAGGCCAATGCGGCTTTGCGCAACGCCTTTGTGGACCACGGGGCCCAAGCCGTGGCCACCTTGGAAACACACACCGAGGTGCAGTACCAAGTACGCACGCTGCACCCGGACTATCTGTCGGAGCTGGAGGGTTCTGTGTTGCGCGGCCGCGCGATTGAACCGATTCCGTTTGACGGTCGCCTGCTGGGCGCGGCATTGAAGCTGATTCGCCCGCCCATTCCTGAATTCACCGTGTTGGGCGGCATGATGGTGGACCGCGACGACATTGGCCATTTGCTCAAGTTGACCCAATCGTGGGCCTCGTTCAAATACGCCACCCGCATCATCGTGCGCCACGCGGTGGACAAACTGCTGTGGGGCCGCGGCACACGCTTGGTGATGGGCAACGCCTTGATCGCACGGCTGCTGTATTCGCTGCTGCAACGCGGGGTAACGATCGTGACGCAAACCCAGGTGGAACGCTTGGTCAAAGCAGACGATGCCGTGCAAGCGGTGGTGCTGCGCCAAGGCGATGTGCAACGCACAGTGCGCGTGACGGGCGGTGTGGTGATGGCCAGCGGCGGCTTCAACCGCCATCCGCAAAAACGCGGCGAGATGCTGTCCGGTGCCGATGTGCGTTGGTGCCCGGGTGCGCCGGGCCACACCGGCTCGGCGCAAGACTTGGCACTGGCTGTGGGGGCGTGTTTTGGCACGGGCGGCATGAGCCATGCGTTTTGGGCCCCAGTGTCGACCCGCCAACGTGCCGATGGCAGCAGTGCCGTATTTCCCCACTTTGTGATGGACCGCGGCAAACCCGGCATGGTGACGGTGAACCAAGCGGGCGAGCGGTTTGTGAACGAATCGACCTCGTACCACCTGTTTGGCATGGCCATGCAGCAAGCCCACAAACAGTCGGCCAGCGTGCCCGCGTGGTTGCTGGCCGATGCGGCGGCCTTGAAGCGCTACGGTATGGGCATGGTGCGTCCAGGCGGGGGCGGCCTGGCACCGTTCTTGGCCGATGGCTACTTGACGCAGGCCAACAGTCTGAACGAATTGGCCCACAAACTCGGCATGAACCCCAGCACCCTAGAGGCCACAGTGCACGCGTTCAATGCCATGGCAGCCCAAGGCACAGACACCGCGTTTGGACGCGGCACCACCGATTACCAACGCGCCAATGGCGACGCCACCTGGGATGGCCCCAACCCCTGTTTAGGCGCGCTCACACAGGCCCCGTTTTATGCCGTGCGTATGTACCCCGGTGACATTGGTGCGGCCACCGGTTTGCAGACCGATGTGCACGCCCGCGCGGTCGACGCGCAAGGTGCGCCGATTGCAGGTTTGTACGCTTGCGGCAACGACATGCACTCGATCATGGGCGGCGCCTATCCGGGCCCTGGCATCACCCTGGGCCCCGGCTTGACCTTTGGCTATTTGGCCGCTGAACACGCCGTGGCACGCGCACGCGGGGCGTCAACACCACCGGGCATCAACGCACCCAAGGCGATGCCCAGCGTGAGCGAGTGAGTGTGCAGTGCCCTGCCTGCCATGGGGGCATGACCGCTTGGGACTCGCCACACAGTCTGCCCAAGAAGGTCGCGCCTACAATGGCGGCCTTCTTCAACAGCCTCTGGATGAACCCCATGAACCGCTGCATGTATCCCCTCGGGGGGGCTCTGCCATGAGCCGCAAAGTCTTTATCAAAACCTTCGGTTGCCAAATGAACGAGTACGACTCCGACAAGATGGCGGATGTGCTGGGCGAGGCTCAGGGCTACGAAAAAACCGACGATCCCGAACTGGCCGATTTGATTGTGTTCAACACCTGCTCGGTGCGCGAGAAAGCCCAAGAGAAAGTGTTTTCTGACCTGGGCCGGGTGCAACACCTCAAGGCCAAAGGCGTCAAGATTGCCGTGGGGGGCTGCGTGGCCAGCCAAGAAGGCGACGCCATCATTGCGCGTGCGCCTTATGTGGATGTGGTGTTTGGCCCGCAGACCTTGCACCGCTTGCCCGAGTTGTTGAACCAGCGCGAGTCGCAAATGCGGCCCCAGGTGGACATCAGTTTTCCTGAAATTGAAAAATTCGACCACTTGCCCCCCGCACGGGTGGAAGGCGGCAGCGCCTATGTGAGCATCATGGAAGGCTGCAGCAAATATTGCAGCTACTGCGTGGTGCCCTACACGCGGGGCGAAGAAGTGAGCCGCCCATTTGACGATGTGCTGGTGGAAGTGGCGGGCTTGGCCGCGCAAGGCGTGAAAGAAGTCACGCTGCTGGGCCAAAACGTCAACGCCTACCGTGGCGTGATGGGTGGCACCACCGAGATCGCCGACTTCGCCTTGCTGATTGAATACGTGGCTGAAATTCCGGGGATAGAACGCATCCGCTACACCACCAGTCACCCCAACGAGTTCACACAACGCTTGATCGATGTGTACGCCAAAGTGCCCCAACTGGTGAGCCATTTGCACTTGCCGGTACAGCACGGCAGCGACCGCATTTTGATGGCCATGAAGCGCGGCTACACCGCCATGGAATACAAGAGCACGGTGCGCAAACTGCGCGCCATTCGCCCCGACATGGCCATGAGCAGCGACTTCATTGTGGGCTTTCCGGGCGAGACCGAAGAAGACCATCAAAAGCTGATCAAGCTCATGCACGATGTGTACTTTGACAACTCATTCAGCTTCATCTTCAGCCCTCGCCCTG
>CAIMWY010000365.1 GCA_903845315.1 uncultured Burkholderiales bacterium | reverse complement strand
GTAAGCCATACCGGTTCCCGCAGGAATCAATCGACCCACAATGACGTTCTCTTTCAAACCACGCAACTCGTCGCGCTTGCCCATGATGGCAGCTTCGGTCAAGACGCGGGTGGTTTCCTGGAAGGAAGCCGCGCTGATGAAGCTGTCGGTAGACAAGGATGCCTTGGTAATGCCCAACAATAGGTTGGTAAATACGGCCGGGATTTTGCCCTCTGCACGCAAGGCGTCATTGGTGTTGAGCATTTCAGAGCGCTCCACCTGTTCACCGTTGATGTAGTTGGAGTCTCCTGCCGCTTCAACCACGACACGGCGCAGCATTTGGCGAACGATCACCTCAATGTGCTTGTCATTGATCTTCACGCCTTGCAAGCGGTAAACGTCTTGGACTTCGTCCACGATGTATCGCGCCAACTCTTCCGAGCCGAGCAAACGCAAGATGTCTTGTGGATCTGCGGGGCCGTCTACAACGCTTTCGCCTTTGTTGACCACTTGGCCTTCGTGCACCAAAATATTCTTCTCTTTGGGTACGAGCTCTTCCCAGACTTTGCCTTCAGGATCGGTAATTTGCAAGCGCACTTTGCCCTTGGTTTCTTTACCAAACGAGATGGTTCCGGTCGCCTCAGCAAGTACACCTTTGTCTTTGGGTGAACGCGCTTCGAACAACTCGGCCACACGTGGCAGACCACCGGTAATGTCGCGGGTCTTTTGGCCTTCGATCGGGATACGTGCCAGCACTTCGCCGGGTCCCACGTCTTGTCCGTCGCGAACTTGAACCAAAGCACCCACGGGGAAACCAATCGTGACCGCGTGGTCGGTACCAGGAATCTTGACTTCTTTGCCCGATGCGTCGATCAGTTTGACCTGAGGACGAACAATCTTGGCGGAACCACGGCGCTTGGGGTCAATAACCACCAAAGTGGATAAGCCTGTCACTTCGTCCACTTGGCGAGCGACGGTTAAGCCCTCTTCCACGTTCTCAAAGTGCGCTTTACCCGCAAATTCGGTAATGATGGGTCGAGTTAACGGATCCCAGTTGGCCAAAATCGCGCCGGCTTTCACCGCTTGGTCCGCTTTCACACTGAGCACCGCACCGTAAGGCACTTTATGGCGTTCACGTTCGCGTCCGTGCTCATCGGCAATGATGATCTCACCCGAGCGGGCAATCACGACCAACTCTTTTTTGCTGTTGGTGACGTAGCGCATCGTGGCATTAAAGCCAATGTTGCCGTTGGACTTGGCTTCCACGCTGGATGCAATCGCCGCACGTGATGCCGCACCACCGATGTGGAAGGTACGCATGGTCAACTGCGTTCCAGGCTCACCGATGGACTGGGCTGCAATCACACCGACGGCTTCGCCGTGGTTGATCAAGCCGCCTCGGCCCAAATCGCGGCCGTAGCATTTGGCGCAAATACCAAAACGGGTTTCACAGGTCAGTGCAGTGCGCACTTTGACTTCGTCAACGCCACACACTTCGAGCTCGTCAATGAGGTCTTCGTCCAGCATGTCGCCAGAGTGAGCAACCACCGCACGGGTCTCGGGGTGGAGGACATCTTCGGCAGCAGTACGGCCCAAGATACGGTCACGCAAGGACTCAATGACTTCACCGCCTTCGACGATGGCGCGCATCAAGTAACCATTGTGGGTGCCGCAGTCTTGCTCGGTCACCACCAAGTCTTGCGTCACGTCAACCAAGCGACGAGTCAAGTAGCCCGAGTTCGCTGTTTTCAACGCCGTATCGGCCAATCCTTTACGTGCACCGTGGGTAGAGATGAAGTACTCCAACACGTTCAAGCCTTCGCGGAAGTTCGCAGTGATAGGCGTTTCAATGATCGAGCCGTCGGGCTTGGCCATCAAACCACGCATACCT
>CAIMWY010000364.1 GCA_903845315.1 uncultured Burkholderiales bacterium | reverse complement strand
TGGGAGCGCACCGACAAAGCGGCTGCACTGAAGGCAGCGGCTGGTTTGAAGTAAACGCTTGTCAGCATTGGCGTTGAAGGCCTCTCGTTTTTGACGAGGGGCCTTTTTTGTTGGTGTCGTTGATCCGCATCCTTACGCCGTCGATCCTCTTCCTCTTGCGCTTCGTCTTCCTCGCCCTCGGGGATGCGGGTTGGAGGAGGCCGTTTGGGGTGCACCACCCGTGCTTCGTCGCACCGTCAACGAAACGAAATCAGGCTTCAGACGACTGCTGCAAGGCCCACATCTGCGCATAGTGCCCATTGAGCGCCAGCAAGGCCGCGTGCGATCCGCGCTCCACGATGTGCCCAGCGTCGAGCACCAAAATCTCGTGCGCTTCCACCACGGTGGACAAACGGTGTGCAATCACCAAGGTGGTTTTGTTGTGCGCCGCGCTTTGCAACTCACCTTGGATGGCGCGCTCGTTGGCACTGTCCAAGGCCGAGGTGGCTTCGTCAAAAATCACAATTGGCGGGTTTTTGAGCAAGGTGCGCGCGATTGCCACACGCTGTTTCTCGCCGCCCGATAACTTCAAACCGCGCTCACCCACCATGGTGTCATAGCCTTTGGGGGTGGCAGCGATGAAGTCATGGATGTGGGCGGCGCGTGCCGCTTGCTCCACCTCTTGAACAGTGGCATCGGTACGGCCATAGGCGATGTTGTAGCGCACGGTGTCGTTGAACAACACGGTGTCTTGCGGCACGATGCCCAGAGCACGCCGTACGCTGTGTTGGGTGACACGGCGAATGTCTTGCCCGTCGATGGTGATGTGGCCACTGCCCACGTCATAAAACCTGAACAACAAACGCGCCAGCGTGGACTTGCCCGAGCCCGAAGGACCGACCACGGCCACGGTTTTGCCAGCAGGAATTTCAAAGCTGATGCCATGCAAGATCGGGCGCGCAGGTTCATAGGCAAACACCACCGACTCAAAGCGCACGGTGGGTGGGCCGCTCACTTGCAAATCGCAAGCGCCCGGGTCGTCGGCCACTTCGCGTTCTTTTTCCAGCAAGCTGAACATGCGGTCCAAGTCGGTCAGGCTTTGTTTGATTTCGCGGTACAGCACGCCCAAGAAATTGAGCGGAATGTAGAGCTGGATCATGAAGGCGTTGATCATCACCAAGTCGCCCAAGGTCATACGCCCCTCGACCACCCCCACGGTGGCGCGCCACAGCATGGTGACCAAGGCAATGGCGATGATGAGTTGCTGGCCAGTATTGAGCACCGACAAGGAGGTTTGGGCCTTCAAGCGTGCACGTCGCAGCTGGTCCAAGCTGGTGTCGTAGCGCTGGGCTTCAAACTTTTCGTTGCTGAAGTATTTGACCGTTTCGTAGTTGAGCAGCGAGTCCACCGCCTTGGTGTGGGCTGCCGAGTCAAACTCGTTGGCTTGGCGACGAAAGTGGGTGCGCCACTCGGTGATGCTGACTGTGAACACGATGTAAACGGTCAAGGCCAACAAGGTGATGCCGGCAAACCACACGTCGAACTTCATCGCCAAGATAGACAACACCAAGGTCACCTCGAACAACGTGGGCACGATGCTGTAGAGCGAGTAAGAGATCAAGGACTCGATGCCGCGCACGCCGCGTTCAATGTCACGCGTCATGCCACCGGTTTGACGGTCCAGATGAAAGCGCAAGCTCAAGCCATGCAGATGCTGAAAGGTTTCCAGGGCAATTTGCCGCGCTGCGCCTTGGGTGGCTTTGGCAAAGACCAGCTCACGCAACTCGGTGAAGGCCGACACCGACAAACGCAACACACCATAGACCAGCAACAAGGACACAGGCACCAACAGCACCGCCGTGGGGTCGCTGGGTTTGAAAGACATGGTGTCGATCAACTCTTTGAGCAACAAGGGCACGCCCACATTGGCCAACTTGGCGCCCACCATGAACAGCAAGGCTGCCATGACGCGCCATTTGTATTGCCACAGGTAGGGAAAGAGTCGCTTGAGCGTGGCGCTGTCTGAGCGCGGGGTGCCATCGTTGGCGGGAGTTGGGGGAGATGAAGGCGCGTGATGACGCATATTGCACAATGCCAAATAGTTAACTGTGGATTGTGCCTATGTCTTCCAATTCCTCCGCCGCTGTGGTGACACTGCCCACCGACCAAGAGCTGGTGCTCAAAGTCATCCCCATGCCTGCCGACTGCAACGCCAATGGTGATATTTTTGGCGGCTGGGTCATGGCCCAGGTGGACTTGGCGGGCGCCGTGCTACCCGCCCGTTATGTGCGCGGCCGCATGGCCACCGTGGCGGTGAACGAGTTCATCTTCAAACAAGCGGTGAAGGTGGGCGACATCTTGAGCTTTTTTGCCAAGCTCAACCGGATTGGCAACACCTCCATCAGCGTGAATGTGGAGGTCTATGCCGAGCGCTTCATCCATCAAGGGCATTACATCAAAGTCACGCAAGCCACCTTGACCTACGTGGCGATTGACGAGCAGGGCAAGCCTCGCCCCATCCCCAAAGACTGAGCTCAAGACACGATGTAAGCCCCGCTGCCTGCGGCCACCATGTGGCCATCGGGGTCGAAAAATTCCATGCGCGTACTGCCCACACGTGAACCAATGCGCAGCACCTCAGCACGCATGTCAAAAAACTCGCCCATGCCTTGGCGCAGGTAGTCAATGCGCAAATCGATGGTGCCGACCTTGAGAAAGAAGTCAAGCCGATGCGCAGGTGTCTGGTCCATGTGCCGTGCTGCCTTGGCCACCAAGCAGGCCACGCCGCCCAAGGCATCCAAACTCGCGCTGATGACGCCGCCGTGCACACGGTTGTAGGCAAAGTGCCCCACCAACTCGGGCCTCATGGGCAAACGCGCCGTGACCACCGTGGGGGTGATGTCCACCAGTTTGACGCCCAAGATTTGATTGAAGACAATTTTTTCTTCAAAGATGGCGCGCACACCCTCGACGAATTCGGGCTCAAAGTGGCCCTCAGGGGACAAACGTTTGATCAAAACAACACTTTCAGAGTTTGGAAAAATCCGGGCGGCGTTTTTCCATGAAAGCGCCAAAGGCCTCGCGGGCAGCAGGCTCTTGCAGCATGCGGCCAAAGCTTGCGGCCTCTGCTTCGATCTGCGCCAAGACCTGCGCGGACTGCCCCATCTTCATGAGCCGCTTGGTCTCGAGCAAAGAAGCAATGGGCTTGGCCGCCAGTTTGCGCGCCTGCGCTTGGGCATAGCTGTTGACCTCGGTAGGCGGCACCACGCGGTTGACCAGGCCGACTTCTTGCGCAGCCTCGGCCATGAAGGGCTCACCCATCAGCAAGGCTTCGGCCGCACGGTGGTGACCCATCATCTGCGGCACCAAGATGCTGGAGCC
>CAIMWY010000363.1 GCA_903845315.1 uncultured Burkholderiales bacterium | reverse complement strand
GCCACGACCTGGAAAAGTCGTCTTGGAAATGGAGATTGAACTCGACCGTCCACGCGATCCAACCAGTCCAGAATTCAATGGTTACAAAAAGGCCATCCTGGATGTCATCAACCCAAGCTTAAAAAGCCTCTAGCCCCCATTTTGGAGACCCTTGAATGTCTATTGTTGCCATTGATATCGGCGGAACCTTTACAGACCTCGCATCTCTTGATCCGCAGACCGGCGAACTGAAATTTTCTAAAAGTCTGACCACCCCTCCAAACTTTGAGCAAGGTGCGCTTGATTGCGTGACAAAGGCCAACATCGAAGCCGCTGATATTGGCATCTTGCGTCATGGCACGACGGTGGTAATCAATGCCCTTCTTGAACACAAAGGCGCGCGAACAGCCTTGGTCACCACTGAGGGGTTTAGGGACATGCTTGAGATCGGTCGTGGCAACAGACCTGAGGGCTTTAACCTGTTTTATCAACGCTTACCTGCTGTTGTTCCTCGTAATTTACGCTTTGGCGTTAATGAAAGACTGGATGCGCGCGGCAATATTTTGACACCGCTGGATTTAAAGGCATTGAGTCAAATTGCTGAACAAATCAAAGCGGCCAAGATTGAGGCCATTGCTGTTTGTTTTATGCATTCTTGGCGCAATCCAGATCACGAAATTCAGGCAGGAGAATTCTTGCGTAAGAACACGGATTGTTTTGTTTCGTGTTCGCATGAAATTTCTCGAGAATTTAGAGAGTTTGAGAGAACCACGACCACGGCACTCAATGCTTATGTGGGCCCCAATGTGTCAAAGTACTTGACGCGTTTTGGAGATGCTTTGCGTGGTCAAGGTTTCGTTGGTAAGTTGTTTTTGATGGGCTCCAATGGCGGGGTTTTGACGGCAGAAGACTCTGCGCAACGTCCGTTGCTTTTGGTTGAATCTGGGCCTGTGGGTGGAGCTGCTGGTGCTGCTGAAATTGGTTTGCGTACAGGTTTGAAAAACCTTGTTGCTTTTGACATGGGCGGAACAACAGCCAAGGCCGTATTGATTGAAAACGGTGAGGCTTCCGTTTCTCCCCTTTACTGGGTGGGTGGCTACGATCGGGGCTACCCAATTCAAGCTGCTGTGCTTGACATTGTTGAAGTGGGGGCTGGCGGCGGAAGCATTGCTGGCATCAATGACTTAGGGGCCATGCAAGTTGGGCCTCAATCCGCCAGTGCGATACCCGGTCCTGCCTGCTACAACCAAGGAGGAACTGAGCCTACTGTGACAGATGCCAATCTATACCTGGGTCGCTTGCATGCAGACCGATTCCTGGGCGGGGCCATGAAGTTGAGGGACGATTTGGCAGAACAAGCTTTGACCAAGTTGGCCACCCAACTGAATCAGCCCGTGACTGCCTTGGCTGCAGGGATATTGCGCATTGCGACCATCAATATGGCAACTGCCGTGCGTCGCGTCACCATCGAACGTGGATACGACCCACGTGACTTTGCCATGGTTGCCTTTGGGGGCGCAGGCCCCTTGCACGCGGTGGCTGTGGCACGCGAGATTGGAATGACGCGTGTTTTGATTCCTCCTCAACCTGGCCATTTTTCTGCCTATGGAATGCTGTTTGCTGATTTCCGTTATGACTTGACAGAAACCATCGTCAAATTACTCGAGGAAGCGGACCTTCAACAAATTGATCAACTTTTTGAACGTTTGCAAGTGGATGCTGCAAAAAAGATTGAACAAATTTCAGTTCCGATCAAATCGATTCGTTACATCCGCTATGCAGAAATGCGTTATCGCCGCCAAGAACACACCATCAAAATCCGTTTGCCCGATACAGCTTTTGATAGAAAAGAGCTTGCGCGTATTTTTGAAGAAACATACAAGCATCGATTTGGGCATGCCTCAAAAAT
>CAIMWY010000362.1 GCA_903845315.1 uncultured Burkholderiales bacterium | reverse complement strand
GGGCTGTTTATGGGTTTGCACCTGCATCCATACACCGGCATCAGGTGCGGCCCAAACCGGCGTGCACAGTGACAGTGCGCTAGCCAACACAAGGGGTAGCCATGAATAAGTTCTAGTGGATGGGACGTGGACTTTCAAGAGTTTCATGTCAGATGGTTACCGTGTGAATGAAGGTGTGCTAGTTTGTCACATTTAACGCAGAGTGTGTCAAAGGATGTGAGTCACATTCATGGCGTTGAAAGTCCGAGGCAAGGCTGTCAAGGGTCAAAAAATAAGGTCCAATACAGGAATGTCCCATGATCCTCACACAGAAGAGCGCCTGATGGCACTGGAAATCAAATCCAGCTATGCCGAAGACTTGCTCGAGCAACTCAATCAGTTGGTGTACCAACAGCAGCAAAGCATTGATGCCTTGATGGCCGAGGTGAATCAACTGCGCCGCCAAATGCCTGAAGGCGGCCCTTCGGCGGAACGCAACTTGCGCGACGAGTTGCCGCCGCATTATTGAGGTCTCCCTTGCGCTTAGACACATTACGAGAGCAACTATTGACACTGGGGGCTCGCCCCAAGCACGCAGCCCGTGTGCTGCGGCTGTGGAGTCAAGCACTGCCGCAAGACAGCGGTCGGCGCAAGCTCGAGAGTTTCATGCCCGCAACCTTGCGCCATGCGCTGCCCGCGTTGAGCGCACAGTTGGCCGGCTTGGCGACATTGATTTCATCCCACCCCGCAAGCGATGGCTCATCTCGCCTGCTGGTCGGTTTGTCAGACGGTCAAACGGTTGAAAGTGTGCTGTTGCCTCGCGATGGCTTGTGTGTCTCCAGCCAGGTGGGCTGCGCGGTTGGTTGTGTGTTTTGCATGACTGGCAAGTCGGGCTTGATTCGCCAACTGACAGGCGGTGAAATGGTGGCCCAAGTCGCCTTGGCACGCCAGATGCGGCCCGTGAAAAAAGTGGTCTTCATGGGCATGGGTGAGCCAGCCCATAATTTGGACAATGTGATGCAGGCGATTGAATTGCTGGGCACCGTGGGCAATATTGGGCACAAAAATTTAGTCTTTTCAACGGTGGGCGATGAACGCGTTTTCACGCAGTTATTAGAAGGCCCCGTCAAGCCTGCTTTGGCCTTGTCACTGCACACCACCCTCGCTGATTTGCGCGTCAAGCTCTTGCCCAAGGCGCCACGCATCAGCCCCCAAGACTTGGTCGACATGGGTGAATCGTATGCTCGTGCGACGGGCTACCCGATACAGTACCAATGGACCCTGCTGGAAGGCATCAATGACAGCGACGAAGAGATCGAAGGCATTGTGCGTTTGCTGCATGGAAAATATGCCCTGATGAACATGATCCCCTACAACGCGGTCGATGATTTGCCCTACCAGCGGCCATCATGGGAACGTGCCGCCCAGATCGCCCGCAGCTTGCATCAGCGCGGCATTTTGACCAAGCTTCGCCAATCTGCCGGACAGGATGTGGACGGTGGTTGCGGTCAATTGCGCGCCAGAGCCTTGGGCCAACCGATCACACAGATTGTGATGAAAGCGATCCATGTCTGAATTTCACAATCCCACTCAGACTTTGCGCATAGGATGCGGCGCCGGTTTTTCGGGGGACCGGACCGATGCGGCCAGTCCCGTGGTGCAAGACCTGATAGATGGTTTGCACACCTGTGGAGGGTCTGCGGTTTTGATTTTCGAAACCCTTGCGGAACGCACCCTCGCCCTGGCGCAATTAGCCCGTGTGGCCAACCCCCTTGCTGGCTATGAACCTTTGTTGTTGGACTATCTGAGGCCTGTCTTGGCAAGCTGTTTGATGCACGGCATTCGCATTGTGAGCAATTTCGGCGCGGCCAACCCCTTGGCTGCAGCCGATGCCATTGCCGAGCTGGCGCGCAGCCTGAACTTGAGGGCGCCGCGCATTGCCGTGGTGTCTGGGGATGATGTGCGGGCACACCCCGAAGTCCTGTCGCTCGCGCAGTCTTTGCCCCACCCCTTGGTCAGCGCCAACGCCTATCTGGGCGCACAGGCTATAGCCCAGGCTTTGAACGCAGGGGCCGACATCGTGGTGTGTGGGCGGGTTGCCGATCCATCCTTAACGTTGGGCCCCGCG
>CAIMWY010000361.1 GCA_903845315.1 uncultured Burkholderiales bacterium | reverse complement strand
GGCCATCGGTGCTGGGCGCATCATGAGCGCGGCGGGCACCTCGATTCAGGCCACCTTGATCAACTGCTTTGTGCAACCCGTGGGTGACTGCATTCAAGGTGTAGACGAGCAGGGCTACCCAGGCATCTACGAAGCCTTGCGCGAAGCGGCCGAGACCATGCGCCGAGGAGGTGGTGTGGGCTACGACTTCTCGCGCATCCGACCCCGCGGTGCCCATGTGCATGGCACGGCATCGGTGGCGTCTGGTCCGTGCAGCTACATCAATGTGTTTGACCACTCCTGTGCCACGGTCGAGAGTGCGGGTGCGCGCCGCGGCGCACAAATGGGCGTGTTGCGCATCGACCATCCCGATGTGTTGGAGTTCATCGAAGCCAAGCGCACACCCGGGCGTTGGAATAACTTCAACGTCTCGGTGGGGGTGCCCGATGCGTTCATGCAGGCCTTGGCCAAAGGCGAGTCGTGGGACTTGGTGCACCGAGCCAAGCCTGCCGCACAAGCTTTAGCTGATGGCGCCGTCCAACGCAGCGATGGCTGGTGGATTTACCGCAGCTTGCCCGCACAAGCCCTGTGGGACTGCGTGATGCGCTCGGCCTACGACTTCGCCGAGCCCGGCATTTTGTTTTTAGACCGCATCAACCAAGACAACAACCTGCGCTATTGCGAGTCCATCGACACCACCAACCCTTGTGGCGAACAACCTTTGCCGCCCTATGGCTGCTGCGACTTAGGCCCAGTGATCTTGACGCGCTTTGTGCGCCATCCTTTTGGTGTGCATGGCGAGGCCAGCTTTGACTTTGAGGCCTTTGAGCGCGCCGTCGCCTTGCAGGTGCGCGCACTCGACAACGTGTTGGACCTGACCTTCTGGCCCTTGCCACAGCAACGCCAAGAAGCCATGGACAAGCGCCGTATTGGCGTGGGCTTTACCGGCTTGGGCGACACCTTGGTGATGTTGCGTCTGCGCTATGACATGCCCGAAGGGCGCGACATGGCGGTGCACATCGCGCGCAGCATGCGCGACAGCGCCTATGCAGCCTCGGTGGCATTGGCGCAAGAGAAAGGTGTCTTTCCTAAATTCGATGCCGAGGCCTATTTGGCTGAAGGCAGCTTTGCCAGTCGCTTGCCCGACGCGCTCAAATCCAGCATTCGCCAACATGGCTTGCGTAACAGCCACCTGCTGTCAATTGCACCCACAGGCACCGTCAGCTTGGCCTTTGCCGACAACGCCTCCAATGGCATTGAGCCAGCCTTCTCGTGGGTCTATTGGCGAAAAAAACGTCTGGCCGATGGCAGCACCACCGAGTACCCGGTCGAAGACCATGCATGGCGTGTTTACCGCGGCTTGGGCGGTGACGTTGACCAACTGCCGGGTTACTTTGTCTCGGCCCTAGAGATGTCGGCCAATGACCACATCGCCATGATGCAAGCGGTGCAACCGTGGGTGGACACCGCCATTTCCAAAACAGTCAACGTGCCTGCAGACTATCCGTATGAGCAATTCAAAGCCTTGTACCAACAGGCCTGGGAGGCCAGGCTCAAAGGCTTGGCCACTTACCGCCCCAACAGCATCTTGGGTTCGGTGCTGGCCACGGGCCCTGCTGCGCCCAGCACGCCCGCCAGTGCGGCAGCAGAAAGCCCAGCCGACCCCATGCGCAGCGTGATCGAGAGTCGACCCAAAGGCGCCTTGCCCGCAGTGGCCGAGAAGGTGGACTACTGGACCTACGAAGGACAAAAAACCTTGTACTTGCTGGTCTCGTTTTTGCAAATGCCCAGCAGTGAAGCCGGCAGTACCTTAGAGCGTGCCATAGAGTTTTTCATGCCGGTGGGCCAAAGCGGTGAATCGCAACAATGGGTCACCTCCAGCATGCGCTTGTTGTCCTTGGCAGCGCGTGGCGGATTTTTAGAGCGAGCCTTGAGCGACATGCGCAAAGTGGCCTGGGACCGTGGCCCCGTGCGCTTGGGGACCTATGCCAAAGCCGATGGCAGCCAAGTACCGCTGTGGCACGACTCAGAGGTGGCTGCTGTGGCGTATGCTGTGCAAAACATCATTGAGTCACGCAGCAAAAACATGTCCAGTGGCAACCATCTGAATTTACAAAGCGAATCCGTGCTCACCCACACCGCCGTGATGGCCGGTAAAAAATGCACAGAATGCGGCGCCCATGCCGTGATTCGCAAAGACGGCTGCGAGTTCTGCACCCAATGCGGGCATGTAGGTGCCTGTGGCTAAGGTGACCATTTGAAAATTTTCGGTCGACACATTCAAACCAGCTCCACCCATGTCATTGGGGTGTTTGTTTTCATCACCTTGCTGCTGATTGCTATCTCCACCACGGCACTGCTGTGGGATTTACGCAAGCGTGAGTTGGAGCATGCCCGCGTTGAAACCATCAGCCTCACGCGCATGTTCATGGAGCAAACAGAACAGAGCTTTGCCAGCGTGGACGGTTTGTTGCTGACCGTGCAAGAGCGCATGCGCAACAACTACGGCAGCCAATTCGAACTCGACAGCTTGCCCATTCATTTGCTCATGAGCACCCGCGCTGCGGGTGTGCGGCAGGTCAAGTCGATGTTTGTCGTCAATGCCCAAGGCTTGGTGGTCAATACCTCGCGTGACATTGCCACGGCACAGTTCTCGGTTCAAGACCGTGCTTACTTCAAGGCCTTCGCCAGTGAACACAGGCAAGGCTTGTTCATCGACAAGCCCTTGCGCAACCGAATTGACAACCATTGGACCTTGTACATGGCCCGGCGCTTGACGGCGGCCAATGGGTCGTTTCGCGGCGTCTTGGTGGCTGCGGTGGACATTCCGCAGTTTGAACAGCTCTACAACTTCATGAAGCTCGATTACCTGCGCCCGATTGCCATTTATTTGGCCGACGGCACCTTGGTAGCCAGCCTGCCGCACCGCGAAAACATGGTGGGCGAAAAAACACCCGAACTCACCGATGCCGAAATTCAAAGCGTTGGCAACGACGTCACCATGGTGGAACACACCAGTGGCGATGGCGGGCAGCAGATCTTTGCGATAGGTCGTGTCCAAAAATTTCCGTTGTTGGTGAGCGTCACCAACGACCAAGAACAAACCTTGGCCTCGTGGCGCGAAACTGGGGTACCCATCACCTTTGCAGCGTTGTTGACCAGCGTATTCATGCTGTTTGTGGCCGCGTTCATGGTGCGTAAATTGCGGCAAGAAGAAGTGCTAACCACCAACTTGCGCGATGCCACCGACCGCTACCACCACACCATCGACTCGGTCATGGACGCTGTGGTGGCCGTGGACGAAAGCTTGACCATCCGTTTGTTCAATCCGGCGGCTGAGTTGATGTTTGGCTACAAGGCCGAGTACATGCTTGGACGCCCTTTGTCTGATCTGATGCCCAAGCGCTCGCGCGCCGGTCACGACCTGCACGTAGGCCGTTTCATGCGCTCAGACGTGGCGTCGCGTGCCATGAGCTTGGCGCCACAACTTGACATCACGGGCTTGCGCAGCGACGGCAGTGAGTTCCCCATCGAGTCCACCATTTCACAAACCTGGATCGGGCAGCACAAACAACTCACCGCCGTGCTGCGCGACGTCACCCAGCGTCGCCGAGCCGAGGCCGAGGTGTATCGCACCAACCAACAACTGCGCGAGTTGTCGGCAGCGCTGCAAAACGTGCGCGAAGAAGAGCGCACCCGCATTGCCAGAGAGCTGCACGACGAGTTGGGCCAACAACTCACTGGCTTGAAATTAGACTTGTCGTGGTTGGCCAACCGTTTGAAAGAAGGGCGTGAAGCCAACCCCGACAAGGTGTTGGAAATGCGCCAAGCCTTGGACGCCGCCATTGTGGCGGTGCGACGCATTTCTACCGAATTGCGGCCCCTGATCTTGGACGACCTGGGCTTTGGCGAAGCTGTCACCTGGCAAGCGGCAGAAATTCAAAAGCGCAGTGGCTTGAAGATTGCGCTTGATTTGCCGGCGGCCCACTTGGTGCAACGCGATGACCTGGCCACGGCTTTGTTTCGCATTGTTCAAGAGTCATTGACCAACGTGGTGCGCCACGCGCAAGCCACCGAGGTGCACATTTGTTTGGTCAGCGACGAGTCTCGCTTGGTGTTGACCGTGTCTGACAACGGCCAGGGCTTGGCGCCGGATCTGCCCGGCGGGGGCATTGGCTTGGTCAGCATGCGTGAACGCGCCATGGCCTTTGGTGGCGTGTTTTCTGTGCGCAACAACACCACGCTAGGCACCACCGTGGAGGTGGCGCTCCCGTTGTCATCGCTGGAAGCTTTGGAGGAGCCATCATGAGTCTGAACGTGCTGGTTGCCGATGACCACGCCATCATCCGCGATGGCTTGAAAAAAATCTTGGCCGACACCCCCGACCTGGTGGTAGCAGGCGAGGCCAGCAACGGCCACGCCACGCTGGACTTGGTGCGAACCCGTGACTGGGATGTCGTGGTGTTGGACCTCTCCATGCCAGGGCGCACTGGCTTGGAGTTGCTCAAGCTCATCAAGGCCGACAAACCTAAGTTGCCGGTGCTGATCTTCAGCATGCATCAAGAAGAGCAATATGCGGTGCGCGCCATTCGTGCGGGCGCCTCGGGCTATTTGTCCAAAGAAGGCGACAGCGACTTGATCGTGCCGGCCATTCGTAAAGTAGCCCAAGGGGGGCGCTTCATCAGCCCCAAAGTGGCCGAGTTGTTGGCCGCCGACGCCTTGCTGCACAACAGCAACCCCTCGCACACCTTGTTGAGCGACCGCGAGTTTGAGGTGTTCAGCCGCATCGTGCGCGGTGTCAGTCTGACCAACATAGCCAACGAGCTGTCATTGAGTGTCAAGACCGTCAGCACGCACAAATCGCACATCTTGCTCAAGATGAACATGACCAACCATGTCGACTTGGTGCGCTATGCGATGGAGCACAAATTGTTGGATCCCTCGCACGAGTAATGCGAAACGTCACAGTTGGGTAGGACTTCTCTGATACCCAACATCATCCTGCGCCTATAGCCGCTGCAGCGGCAAAAAACCAAAATCTAAGCACACACACAGTCTAAGCATGCGCTGAGAAGGTGTGATTCTTCAATTCTTAGACGAGGTGATTCATGGCACACACAACTTACTCAGCGATCGCAGCCAGCCTGATTGGCGCTGCATGTTTGTTGCTCGCCCCTGCGGCGCAAGCGGTGGACGCAGAGGCTGCCAAGGCCTTGGCCAAACAAAACAACTGCTTGAAGTGCCATGCCATCGACAAAGAAAAAGATGGCCCTGCTTACAAAAAAGTAGCTGAGAAATACAAAGGCAAGGCCAATGCCGAAGCCCGTTTGATTGAACACATCACCTCGGGCGAAAAAGCCAAGTTCCCCGATGGCCACGAAGAAGAACACAAAGTGGTCAAGACCTCGCCTCCAAAAGACATGGAGCAGATCAAGAACTTGGTCCAGTGGATCTTGGCTCAATAAAGACGAAATAGGACATAGGGGATAAAGATGACTACACTTCGAAAGTTACTCACCACCTGCCTGCTGCTTGTAGGCATGGGGGCTGCAGCCACGGCGTGGGCGGCAGACAACAACTTGCCCAACTTGGGTCAAGAAAACAACAAAGCAGTCGTGGCCAAAGCCGCCTTGAAAAAGGATGCAGTGTGTACCGGTTGCCACGACGAAAGCGAAACAGCGCCTGTGTTGTCGCTCTACCAAACCAAGCACGGTGTGCGTGGTGATGTGCGCACCCCCACTTGCCAGTCTTGCCACGGCGAGAGCGACAAACACGTCAAGGGTGACCCCAAAGTCAAAGGCCGCGCAGCACCTGATGTGGTGTTCAAAAAAGGCGTGTATGCCCAAACCGGTGACAAAGAACGTTCTGAGCAATGCTTGACTTGCCACAAAGGCAGCAAGCGCAGCAACTGGGACGGCGCCCAACACCAAAACAACGGTGTGGCGTGTAACAGCTGCCACCAAGTGCACAAGCCCGCCGACAAAGTATTGAGCAAAAAAACCCAAACCGAAGTCTGCTACACCTGCCATAAAGAGCAACGTGCTGACAGCAAAAAAATCTCGCATCACCCGATCGAAGAGGGCAAAGTGGTCTGCTCTGACTGCCACAACCCACACGGTTCAACCGGGCCTAAGCAGCTCAAGAAAAATACGGTGACAGAAACCTGCTACCAGTGCCATGCTGAAAAACGCGGCCCCTTCTTGTTCGAGCACCAGCCTGTGAGTGAGGATTGCTCCAACTGCCACAGCCCCCATGGCTCGAACATTTCGCCTCTGCTGAAGTCGCGTGCACCGTTCCTGTGTCAAGAGTGCCATGACGGCACACACGCTAGCGCTACGCCCAACGGCCCTAACGTGGCGGGCATTTCTGCCAAAAACAATGCCGGTACGGCGCAATATCCAAGCAGTAGCAAAACAGGACGTGCCTGCACGAACTGCCACAGCCAGGTGCATGGCTCAAACAGCCCAGCTGGTGGCTACTTACAGCGCTAATTGATGGAATTGGAGATCATGATGAGCTCGCATAAAACAAATCTCAAACTCAGTGTCATTGCTTTGGCGGTGGTCACTGCACTGACGGCCATGTCGGCCCGCGCTGACGACGACGAGGCTGCGGCCTTGAAGAAGCCCGAGAACACCATTGAAATTGGAATTTTGGGTGCATCCCAAAGCTCAGCCAAGTTCGGTGAGTATTCGGGCATCAATAAGAGCGGCGCCTATTCCATTGGCAATATGAACATCCGCGGCGGCAGCGCCTACGATCAAAATGAAAACGGCGGCACCAACCGTTGGTCCATCCGAGGCACCAACCTCGGCTTGACCTCGCGCAATATGGAGGCCACGCTGAGCGACCAAGGTTCTTGGAACCTAGGGCTGCAATATGACGAACTGCAGCACAACCTCACCGACAGCTACCAAACGCCGTATGCGGGCAGCATGGGCGGCAATAGCTTTACCTTGCCCGGGTTCGGTTTGCTGACGAATGCCAATAACCCCACCATCACTGGCGGCATCAGTGCAGCGCAGTTGGCTGCGTTCAAAACCATGGACATTGGCACCACCCGTAAAAACACCACCCTCAGCGGTGGCGTGGTGATCAATTCGCAACTCAACTACACCTTTGACTACAACCACCTTGACCAGTCAGGCGCCAAGTTGATGGGGTTTGGTGTGGCAGGTGTCGGTGGCGCGACCGGCGAGACGATTTCGATCTTGCCCATGCCCACCAATTACAAAACAGACACCTTCAACGTGGCCATGAACTGGCGGCAAGACGATGCCTATGCCACCATGTCCCTCTATAGTTCGGTTTTCAGAGACGGCTACAACAGCGTGAGCTTTCAAAACTGGTCGGGTACCAGCACCTCGACCCAGTTGATGCCTACGGCACCTGATAACAGCTTCAATCAAGTCAATGTGTCGGGGGGCTACAAGTTGTCGCCTCAAACCAAGTTGGCGGCTAATTTCTCGTATGGAGGAGGCACACAAAATGTGCCCTTTGTGTCCACCAATGGCTTGTTGCTGAACACGGGCATACCCAGCTCCTTGAATGGGTCAATCATCAACACGCATGCCGATGTGAAGTTGACCAACCAAACCAACAGCGATTTATTGATGTCGGTGGCTTACAAATACGACCAGCGCAACAACCAAACGACGTCGAATTTGTACAACTTCAATGCCATCAGTGGTCAGCATCCCGTCAACTACCCCAACACGCCGTTGAGCACACGCAAAGAGCAGTTGGAAGTGGCTGGCGACTACCGCTTGAAACAAGACCAGCATCTGCGCATGTCGGTGAG
>CAIMWY010000360.1 GCA_903845315.1 uncultured Burkholderiales bacterium | reverse complement strand
TTTCAAAGCCAGGGCATTGGCTGTTGAACTCGCGTGAGAATTTCAAATAATCAACGATCTTTTTATTGAACACTTCACCGGGCACCAACAAGGGAATGCCAGGCGGGTAAGGCGTCACAAGCCCCACAGTGATTCGGCCTTCGAGTTCGTCAATGGGCACGCGCTGTGTTTGACGCCGGGCAATTTGTGCGTACGCATCTGCGGGCGTCATGGCGGGTGTCAGGTCTGACAAATACATCTCGGTGGTCAAGCGTGCAATGTCGTACTTGGCATACAAGGCGTGAATGTGTTGGCACAAATCACGCAAGCCCATGCGCTCATATTTGGGCTGCTTTTGGCAGAACTCGGGCATGATGCGCCACATGGGTTGGTTGCGGTCGTAGTCGTCTTTGAACTGTTGCAAAGCCGTGAGCAAAGAGTTCCAACGGCCCTTGGTGATGCCGATGGTGAACATGATGAAAAAGCTGTACAAGCCCGTCTTTTCAACCACCACACCGTGCTCGGTTAAAAACTTGGTGAGCACAGAAGCGGGGATGCCGGTCTTGTCAAACTTACCGTCCAAATTCAAACCCGGCGTGACGATGGTCGCCTTGATCGGGTCGAGCATGTTGAAGCCATCTGCCATTTGACCAAAACCGTGCCATTTGCTGCCCTTCTTGCGCGAGTCGCTTCGAATGATCCAGTCTTCAGCGCGACCAATGCCTTCGTCCACCAAGTTCTCAGGGCCCCAAACTTTGAACCACCAATCTTTGCCGAACTCGTCGTCGACCTTGCGCATAGCACGGCGAAAATCAAGTGCTTCGGCAATGCTTTCCTCCACCAAGGCCGTGCCACCGGGAGGCTCCATCATGGCGGCGGCCACGTCGCAGCTGGCAATGATGCTGTACTGCGGACTGGTGCTGGTGTGCATCAAATAAGCCTCGTTGAACAAGTGCCTGTCCAACTTGGTGTTTTGCGAGTCTTGAATCAGCACGTGGCTGGCTTGGCTGATACCGGCCAGCAATTTGTGAATCGACTGCGTGGCATACACCAGCGAATTTTTGGGGCGTGAGCGCTTTTTGCCCATGGCGTGGTAGGTGCCGTAAAAAGGGTGAAAGGCCGCATGGGGCAACCATGCTTCGTCAAAATGCAAGTTCTCCACGTAGCCATCGAGCATGCCCTTGATGGTCTCGGTGTTGTACAAAACACCGTCGTAGGTGGACTGGGTCAGGGTCATCACACGCGGCTTAACTTTTTTGGCGTCCACACCTTTTAAAAGCGGATTGGCTTTGATCTTCGCCTGGATGTTGGCAACCTCAAATTCGCTCTGAGGGATGGGTCCAATGATGCCGAAGTGATTGCGCGTGGGTTTTAAGAAAACTGGAATGGCACCCGTCATGATGATGGCGTGCAAAATGGACTTGTGGCAGTTGCGGTCGACCACCACCACATCGCCTGGGGCCACGGCATGGTGCCAGACTATTTTGTTGGACGTGCTAGTGCCGTTGGTCACGAAAAAGCAATGGTCGGCGTTGAAAATGCGTGCAGCATTGCGCTCGCTTTCTCCAATGGCGCCGTTGTGATCGAGCAATTGGCCCAGTTCCTCAACGGCATTGCAAACGTCTGCGCGCAGCATGTTCTCGCCATAAAACTGGTGGTACATCTGGCCGACCGGGCTCTTGAGGAAGGCCACGCCGCCGGAGTGCCCGGGGCAGTGCCAGGAGTAGGAGCCGTCGTCGGCATAGTCCA
>CAIMWY010000359.1 GCA_903845315.1 uncultured Burkholderiales bacterium | reverse complement strand
CGCCTGGAGCGCAGTCACAGCAACCCGCAGTCCGTCTTGGGCCTTGGCCTATGCAGCCAAGCAAATTGGGTTGAACGACACACAAATTGACCTCGCAGGCCTGTTGACCCTGGACGGCATTTGCACCAGCAGGGGCGACCACTTTGATGCCAGGTTCGACAACTTTTTGAGCTTTTGGGAAGCCGCAGCCAAGATGCTTGGCGCCGTTCGGGCAAAGCCCTTCATGCAAGGCGGCATCCTCAGAGCCACGCGAGACCAGGCGGTCAGCATCCCAGTGGCGATGTTTAGCCAACGCAATATCGTCAAGGGCAGCTTCAACATCAACTACTTGATGCCCACTGCCGACACTGCTGATGCGGTGGACGTGAAGTACTTCGACAGCACCAAATGGGCACCCCTCTCGGTTCGTGCAAAGCTGGCAGGCAGCACTGCGGCAGTGCCCGCAAAGATCGAGCTGTTTGGTGTGGTCGGACGTGACCAGGCATACAGGGAGGGGATGTATTACGCAGCCGCCAACCGATACCGCCGCAGGATCATCAAGTTTCAAACCGAGATGGAGGGGTTCATTCCCTCGTTTGGGGACCTGATCAACATCCAACACGACATGCCTGCTTGGGGCCAGTCTGGCGAAGTGATTGATTGGGATAGCGCCACCAAGACACTCACCCTGTCTGAACCACCAACCTGGGACAGCGGGGCACATTACATCGGCCTGCGTAGGCTCGACGGCAGTGTGGATGGGCCTTATTCCGTCACCCAAGGTGAAGCACCAAACCAGGTGATCCTTTGGGCTGAGCCTGCGGTTACGCCCTACATTGGC
Organism: uncultured Burkholderiales bacterium; assembly: GCA_903845315.1. The sequence goes on along the minus strand of CAIMWY010000359.1, from coordinate 3,380 downwards.
CAAACTCAAGAGCGCACGCATTACTCTTTTGGCTGGGCCGAGACTTGGCGCCAGCCAGCACGTGTGTTGTCTGTCAGACCCATGAGCCTGACCACGGTTGAAATTGAAGCGGTCAATGAGGACAGCAACGTCCATACAGCGGACACAGGCGTCTTGACCCCGCCGATCCTCACCAGCGCCCTGGCTCAGTACACCAATGCGCCAGTGGTCCAAGCAGTTGCAGCCCGGTTCATTTTTAACTACCCCAACATGGCGGTCGCCACATGGCAGCCCGCGCCTTGGGCTGAGCGCTACTTTGTGGAAATCTCAAGCGGCGACGATGTCTGGAACCGAGTTGGCGATACAGCTGCAAACTCAATCTCCTTTGCTGCAACCTACGGATCAACGACCTTGGTGCGCGTCGCGGGTGTTGGTCTTGCCCGTGGTCCATGGATGCAGTCGACGGTCACCGTTGTGCCGCCATTCGATCCTGGTGTGGTGTCCTACGCAATCCAAATTGACGGCATTGTCATCAGTTGGCCGCAACGCCTTGAAATTGACGCCTACGAAATCAGGGTCGATGGCACAGACTGGGGAACATCCACCTTGGTCTCGGATGTGGCCTCAAACGGATATCTCTGGGCTATCCAGCCCGCTGGAACTCGCACTATCCGTTTGAAGTCGCGGGACGTGAATGGCAACTTCAGCATCAACTCGTCCAGCGTTGGTGTCGTGATCACTGGCCCTTCCGCTCCGACCCTGTCTTATGTCATTGTGGGCTCGGATGAGCTGATCAGTTGGCTGATTCCTGCCAGCGGGTTCATGGTGGATCGCTACGAAATTCGCAGGGGTGCGTCTTGGGCCGCTGGAGTGTTTGTAGACACGACCAAGGCGACGAGTTACCGCAGAAGGGCTGACTTCAATGGCGGCAGAACCTACTGGGTCTGTGCAATTGATACAGCGGGCAATGCTGGAACCCCAGCAAGCATTGAAGTTTTCATCACTGCACCAGGTGTCGTACGGGGTGAGCGGGTTGATGTCATTGACAACAACATCTTGCTTTATTGGACACCGCCCATCACGGGTTCGTTGACGGTTGACCGGTACGAAGTTCGCCGAGGCCTGTCTTGGGCTGCTGGGACTGTGATTGGCTCGAACGGCAACAGCACATTCACCACGTTCTTTGAGCAAATCTCAGGAACATACAGCTACTGGATCGCCGCGGTTGACAGTGCCGCAAATTACGGACCGGCTGTGAGCGTTGCAGCATTCATCAACCAGCCGCCTGACTATGTGCTGCATGCCAACATTGATAGCATCTTTGATGGCCCCCGGGTAAACGCAACGCTTGTCGATGGCGTGATGACCCTGCCAGTCAACACCACCGAGACATGGGCGCAGCACTTTGTGAGTCATGGCTTTGCGTCCCCGCAAGCGCAGATTGATGCTGGCTACCCGATCTATATCGAGCCTTCGGTCCTGACAGCAAGCTATACCGAGGCCATTGATTACGGCTCTCTCTTAGCTTCCACCAACATCACGGTCACGCTCAACAGCACACCACTGGCCGGAACTGTCACCGCAAGTTGTCAGATCAGGTGGAGCAATGTGTCTGCCTCAGGCCCCTGGACCTACGCATCGGCGGGAGCAACTTCTTGCATTGCGGCGAACTTCAGATATGTCGAGGTTGTCTATTCATTCACAGTGCCTGACGGTGCCGATTTGCTTTTGGTCAGTGGTCTGAACATCAAGTTGAGCGTCAAGCAACGCGTGGACTCAGGCAGTGCAACGGCTGCTGTTGGTGGCACCACTGTGCCATTTGGCTACTCATTCATTTCAGCGGATTGCCCAATGTTGCAGCCGTCATTCACCAGCGGGGCTGCTGCGAGATTTGCAGTTGTCACCTACGTCGGCTCAGTCAACCCTACGGGGTTCAGCGTTCAGATTTTCAACAGCGCAGGAGTTGACGTAGGTGGCTCTTTTTCTTGGACGGTAAGGGGTTATTAAATGGCATCAGATTTTTCCAAACCAGTCGTGGGTGATGCTTACGCGGCCATCCTTCCTGCATTGGTCAACACACTCAAAGATTTGGCGCGAAACCTTGAGCCAACACTCACCGGCGTGAGCACCAACCTGCCTATCGGAGCAACGCGCTGGAATGCAGGCAGCGCTTACTGGGAGCGGTTCAACGGCACAGCCTGGGTGACCCTGCCAAGTGCGGGCACGAACATCTACGCCTTCAACATCAGCGGTAACGCCTTAACCGCAACCACCGCTGCAAGTGCAAGTACAGCAGGCAGTGCAACCAGCGTCACAGGCAATGTGGCTGTGCCCAACGGTGGAACGGGGCTCTCGTCGGTCACCTCGGGTGGCCTGCTTGTTGGCAATGGGACTTCGGCGCTAGGTGTTGCAACCGCCGCTCAAATTGTTGCCGCCATCAGCACCACTGCGGTGGCAAACGCAACAAACGCGACGTCGGCAACGACCTCAAGGTCAATTGCCAATGCAGGCGGCTGGAGCGTTTCGCCTTCCGGCTCAAAACTCTATTTTTCATACAACGGATCAAATCTCGGCTCTCTTGATACGTCAGGGAATTTCATCGCTGTTGGAAACATTACCGCTTATGGAAGCCCATGATGAACAAAACAATTGATGCGGGTGTCATTTGCATAAATCAAAGGCGCACCCCATGACGTTAATGACCAGAAAAGTACGCATCAATTTGGATCACCCTGATGGGACTCCTGGTGCATTTGCATCCATCACCGCTGAGCTCACTGTGGGTGAGGTGGACGGCTTATTGGTGGTGCCAACGCTAGTTCACGCACGCACTGATTCAAGCGGAACCGCGCTCATCAATCTGTGGCCAAACAGCAGAGGCAACGCTGGCTCTCAATACAAGATCGTGGCCATCAGAAACAGCGCCCAGCTCCTGTTCGTGACGGTCACGGTCCCTGATGGGGATGTTCAGACCGAGGTTGCTCTGGAATCAATCATCACGGCAAACCCACCGGCAACGGTCAGTGACGCTCAGCTTGCTGTCTTGCAGGCACAAGCGCTGGTTGACCAGGCCGCAACGTCAGCACAAGCCGCTGCTCAATCCGCCGCAGAAGCAGCCGGGATCGGCGGCTATGTGGTGACCACAACCAACCTTTCACAAGGTGACCTGCTTATGTTCGATGGCAGTGTCTTTCGCAACGAGAACAAAACCGCAATTTCCGATGGAGGAAACTTTTAATGTCCAACACACTCAGAATCAAACGCCGCGCAGTAGGTAGTGCAGCCGGTGCCCCATCCACCTTGGCAAACGCTGAGCTGGCCTATAACGAACAAGACGACACGCTGTATTACGGCAAAGGAGCGGGCGGCACAGGGGGCTCAGCAACGACTGTCCTTGCCAT
>CAIMWY010000358.1 GCA_903845315.1 uncultured Burkholderiales bacterium | reverse complement strand
TTGGCTTTGGCTTTAATTTTGGTCTTAGGTTTGGGCGCCCCGTCCTTCGCCGCTTGTTTCAACGCTTTCTCAGCCGCTTCGATCAGCGGCAACTCTTCACGCACCGCCTTGTAGGCGTCCAAGGCCGCAGGCCCACCGCAGTACAAAAACGAATGCAGCAGCAACTCGCGCAGCTCGGTGCGGGTGATGCCGTTGCGAATGGCGCCGCGCAGGTGAATGCGCAATTCCGCCGGACGGTTCAAGGCAATGCACATGGACAGCGTGGCCAAGCTGCGGTCACGCAGCGACAAGCCCGGGCGCGTCCAGACACTGCCCCAGGCAAATTCTGTGGCCACTTCTTGAAACGGCATGTTCAAGTCATTGGCGTTGTCAAACGCTTGTTGCACATAGTCAGGGCCCAACACTTGGGCCCGCATGGCCAAGCCTGCTTGGTAGGCGGCACTGGGGGCCTTTTTCTTGGGACGTGCGTTGGGCTGGGATTTGGCTTTGGCTGTGCGCATGGGGTGTCTCTGCAAAAAAAGGTCAATCGGCTTTGATGTTGGCAGCACGCACCACGGCGCCCCACTTGTCGATTTCGGCCTTGATGTAGGCGCCGAATTGCTCGGGCGTGTCGCCCACTGGCAAGGCACCTTGCTGATTGAGTTTTTCGGCCACATCTTTTTGCTTCAAGATGTCCACGATCTCTTGGTTCAAGCGCGTCACGATGGCTTTGGGCGTTTTGGCCGGGGCCACAATGCCCACCCACGAATACGCCTCGTAACCCGGCACACCCGTTTCTGCGATGGTCGGAATGTCTGGCAGTGACGGCAAGCGTTTGGCACTGCCCACGGCCAAGGCATTGAGCTGCCCCGATTTGACTTGGGGCAATACCGAGGGAATGCTGCTGTAGAGCATCTGCACCTGACCGGTCAACAAGTCAGCCAGCGCAGGTCCCTGCCCTTTGTAGGGCACATGCACAGTTTGCACATGGGCCATGGCGTTGAACAACTCACCCGCTAAATGGCCTGAGTTGCCACTACCGGGTGAGGCAAAAAACAGTTGCTGAGGTTTTGCTTTGGCCAGGTTCACCAAGTCGAGCGTGGTTTTCACCGGCACTGAAGGGTGCACCACCAACAGCAGCGGGTAGTTCACCATGTTGGTGATGGGCGAGAAGTCTTTGATCGGGTCGTAGGGCAGCTTGTCGTACAAGCTCGGGTTGACCGCCATGGGCCCGGCAGCGGCCACCGCCAGGGTGTAGCCATCGGCGGGCGACTGCATCAGGGCCTGCAAACCCACAATGCCATTGGCACCGGCTTTGTTATCAACCACCACCTGCTGGCCAAAGCGGTCACTGAGTTTTTGGGCGATCAAACGGGCAATCACGTCGTTGCCGCCCCCGGGCGGAAACGGCACGATCAAGCGGATGGGTTTGTTGGGGTAGTTTTGCGCTTGCACAGAAGTGCTGACCAAGCCCAGCAGCGCCAGACCGAGACACAGGAGACGAGATAGTGTGGCGTTCATGGCAGGCCTCAGTTCGCTTTGATGTGGTTGTCTTTTGCCACCTGGGTCCACAAGACAATTTCAGAGGCGATGAATTTGGAGAAGTCTTCCGGCGTGTTGGTGTATGGAATCACCGACATGCCGCTGATGCGTTTTTTCACATCGGGCAGCTCAATCACACGCGCCACCTCTTCTTGCAAGCGTTTGACGATGGCCGCTGGTGTTCCTGCGGGTGCGAGCAAGCCGTTCCACAGCGAGGCTTTCAAGTCGATGCCCAACTCCGACAAGGTGGGCACATGGGGAAAATCTTTCAAACGCTCGGCCGAGGTGACGGCCAAGGGTTTGACACGGCCACTTTGCAGGCCCACGTTGGCGGGCCCCACATCGGCCAGGGTCATGGTGACATCGCCCGTCATGACGGCGGTGACGGAATCGTTCGCCCCTTTGTAGGGGATGTACATAAAGCGCGAACCAGTTTTGTTGTTGAACAGCTCGGTGATGAGCTGAAACGAGGCGGAACTGGCACCATAGTTCGACTTGTCGGGGTTCTGCTTGGAGAAAGCCACCAACTCCTGCACCGA
>CAIMWY010000357.1 GCA_903845315.1 uncultured Burkholderiales bacterium | reverse complement strand
CTACATTCCGCAGAGACCGTGCTCGCCCCTGCAGAGATGGCTTGGTGGCGGCGGCTTGTGCGGTCGGTGCGCCGCGTTTTTGACTGAGGTTGGTTGCTGCGGGAAAGATGCGTTCAGATCATTGATGTCAACCGGGCCGCGAGTCGGCGCACGATCAAGTCATGAAGCGCAATAACGAGCGGACTATTATTTGGTCGCAAGTTCGATGGGCCTGGACGATGACGTGCCGTCCGGTGCCGTGCCAACGCAGAGGCTGAATGAGTAAAGCGCTTTGCTGTAGGCTGTCTTTGAATATCTATGCGGCAGGATAAGTGTAATTCTGACCGGGCTTTCAACGTGATACATCCGGCGCTTGCCACTCCCTTTGACCATACAGCGTGGTGAAAGGAGGGCAAGCGCAGGCTTTACGCTATTTAAGATACGTGGGTTATTTCAGTTCACTGAAAACGCTGAAGAGGTAATTGGCCGTGGAGTCGTACGCTTCAGCCAGAACCGCTTTGCTGAGATTGGCTACATTCGCATCATAAATGAAGCAATACCCAATATAGGTGATCCCCAAATCCACTCCGTCCATGGTGCACTGCTTTCCCTTTTGCGTCAGCGCAGCATACAACGTCGGCATTTTGGCGTATGACTTCCTTGCCGCAGCATCAAACATCACATCTGAGCTCACCCTGTTTGTCGGTATGACCCACGGGTTGGCACTGGCAGTGTTGTGGAGTTGTGCGACGTAGGCCTCATAGTATGGATGCAGGGCAAGGGGAGTATTCGCCGCACTGAAACTGCTGGTGTGCATGGGTTGTGTCATATCGGTCATATAGTGCAATGCAAGGCCGAGTTGTTTACATCCCTGTGGCGTATTGCTGGCGGATTGAAATGCGGCAATGTGTTTCGCCGCCGTTGCTCTCGCATTCAAGTTTGGACGCCCGGTTATTCCGCCAGTAGACGCGTCCACACCAGCCAGCTGGTAAGTCATTCCATTTGTCGGGTTATAGAAATGAGTACCTGCCACCCCCTTTTTTAAATCGGAGGGGTTGTCCGCCAATGCCGGTTCATCGCCGTCGTATATCCCCTGTATCCATTCCTTCGCGCATGCGGGGGTTGCCATGCGTTCATATGCGAGCTTCGCCGCGGGCGACGACGTACTGGCGTTTCTAAGCATCTGCACGGCCTGTTGAACGATAAACAGATGCGTGTTCCCTCTTATTTTCACGTTCGTTGGAACGCCAGGGCCACAACGAGCGCCGTCAGTCGTCATGATTTCGTCTGCATTACATTTCATGGTGCTTGCACCCAACGTCGAGACACCCCTGAAGCAGGTTTCGCCCGTATTGGTGTAGCCTTCAGGGCAGGTCTTGTGGCACCTGTCCTTGGTGGCGCCCTGGAAATAGCCCGCCGGGCACGTAAAGGCGGATGGGCCCAATAGGCTCACGCCCATGAAGCAGGTCTCGCCTGTATTGGTGTAACCAGCCGGGCATGTCTTGTAGCAGCGCTTGGCAGCACCAATGAAATAGCCAGCGGGGCAGACCATGTTGCCGGTTCTGTCAAAAGGATTGAGCCCCTTCTGACAGTCCAACCCCATATTGGTATAGCCCGAGGGGCAGCTCGCGAGAATAGATCCCATCCCGCTGGAGATGGTATCCGCACCCCTGCCGCAGCCTGCAGGACCGTTATTGGTGTATGACGGCGGGCAGTTTGCCGTAACCGACCCATATCCTGCGCTAAGCGTATCGGCATTCCTGCCGCAGGTTAAGCCATTGTTGGTGTAGCCCGCCGGGCAATCGGACACTCTGCTCGCTGCAAGAAGTTGTGCTGTACCGACGGCATCGCTGGGTGCCTTCATCAGTGCAAATCCACCGCCACAAGTACTATTTTGTTTTGGATCCAAATTCCCGCTGGCCCCGTTGCACTGGGAATAAGGATTTCCGGCATCCCATGCGAGTACCGCCGTTGAACCGTTGAACAACATGAACATATAACCCAAAGCCAACAAGCACCAACGCATCCATGACCCACGCGCAGATTCTGATCCAGCATGTTTATCAGAATTCAATTCTTCTACCCCTTGTTAAAACGATACGAATCCAAAACTTCACGCGGCTGGTATTTAACGGTCCTGTTCGAAAACTCCATCACCGGAAGCATCTTTTGCCCATGTTTGCGTAACACAAAGTTAGAAAGTATCGGCGCACCCATGAGCGGCGCGAAGCTTATGGCTCTGACTAAGTAAAGTAAAGTTGATTTATATAAAGTATTGCAATATTATCAATAAATTTATTTTAAT
>CAIMWY010000356.1 GCA_903845315.1 uncultured Burkholderiales bacterium | reverse complement strand
CTCATACCCCCTCCCCCCACACTTGAACGAACTGCGACATATCAGGACGAGGTTTGAAGGGTTTGCGTGAACTGACCGTCCCTACATTCAAAAAACACAACGCATGCTCGCTGTCTTGCAGCGCCATCCCTTGTCGAAACGACTTGGCCTTGAGCGCCTTGCCACTGGTCAATCCGGTCCCATAGCCCATGGTGTTGGCCAACAACATGAAATTTTGAACGGCACAGCCTGCACTCAATACACGCTCGTTCAGGTCAATGGCAGAGTCACCCTTGGCTTCGTCCACGATCAGCATCATCAACAAAGGCGAGCGCCATGCTTTGTCGCGCGCCTGAGCCAGCTGCGCGTCAGATGCCGTCGGATCTCGCTCCATCAAAGCCAAGGCAAACAATGCGCCCAGATCCGCTCGCATGGTGTGTGGGATCAATAAAAACCGCCACGGCGTGATCAGGTCATGGTCGGGCGCAGCTGCCACGGCTCTGAACAATTGGGCAAGCTCTTGAGCATTGGGGCCAGGCTCCATCAAACGCTTGGGCAAGATGGTCTGACGCGACGCAATGACCTCGCTCACGAGCTGAATTTGGTGGATAAATTCAAGGTCACACATCGAACGTGGCTTGTAGAAAAATGTTCGGTGATGATTGGTTCATCGTGCGCTATCAAGGTAGGAAAAGATCTGGTACCGCTTTGCAACCATCGCGATGCTGGCACAAATTTCCGTCATTGCACCAAGGGCGATACCTCCCCGTCAAGCACGATCCCCGACACTTGGGCCATGCCCACCAAACGGCGCATGTATTGGCCCAGAGCTGTCGCACGCGACTGCCATTGCAAACTTGAGGCAATCTGCGATGACAGTTGCGCAAAGTCGGGCAGATGCCCTGACTTGAGCTCCATCACATCAACAATATGAAAACCAAAGCGCGAATGAACCAAACGTGACCGCAAACCCGTTGTCAGGCTGGACTCGTTGTGAAAGAACAACTCCTTGGCAAACTCAGGCGCACAGTCTTGGGGTGTCAGCCAACCAAGGTCGCCCCCTTGACCGCCCGATGGGCAATTGGACAGCTCACTCGCCAATTGAGCAAAGCGCTCAGGCGCGGCGGCTTTATTTGACAACTCCAGCAAGGCAGTTTCTGCGCGTTGCGCCAGTGCCTGCACATTCACGCCTGGCGTCACCGCAAACAAAATATGCCGTACCCGACTAGCCTGCCCAAGCGTGAACTGCGCGTGGTGCGCGTCGTAAAAACGATGGGCCTCTTCGGAGGTGGGAACGGGGCTGGACACCTCGGTCGCCAGCATGCCGTCAATGATCTCTTGCTGTTCTGGGGTCAAGATCGGTGCCTGCAAGCCTAGATGGCGCGATAACAGTCCTAGCCTGACGGCTTCTTGGCGCAGCAATTCGGCAAAGGCCCGCTCACGCAGACTCTCGCTGTCCAAAGACTTTTCCTCGGTCTGCAAAACAATGCCGTTGATGCTTGCCACCCCCATCGGGGTTTGATCATGGCAACTGCATGCGCTGCTGCAAGATCCGTCGGAGGTGGCAGTGTGTGGATCCTTGGCGGTATTCATGGTCATGTCTTTTCTCTGTAGGAAAGCTTGTTGCGAATTTCAACGGCGGCTCAAAGGCGCTTGTGTCACCATGCCCACACGCCGGCTGCGCACCAACTGATAGGGTCGCGCCAAATAAGACAAAGTGCCAAAGCCGCTCCATACATGAACCAAGCGGGTGAACGGAAAGATGAAAAAGATGCTCATGCCCAACAACATGTGGATTTTAAAAATCCAGCTGGCATCGCTCAGAAGTTCTACCGCATCGCCGCGAAAGGTCAGGATCCGCTGTGCCCATTCAGCGAGTTTGAGCATCATGCTGCCATCGAGGTGCTGCGCAGACAAAGGAATGGTGGCTAAACCCAGTGCAAATTGAACCCACAACAACACCAACAGAACAATGTCACTGGTCTTGCTGTTGATACGAATTCGGACATCGAACAAGCGGCGATGCAACAGCATGCACACACCCGCAAACCCCATCACGCCAAAAATGCCACCAGAGATCATCGCCACTATCTGCTTGTCACCAGCAGTCATGAAGTGTTCGTAGACAAAGTGCGGGGTGAGCATGCCCACGCTGTGCCCACCTAACAAAAACAACACACCCACATGAAACAGATTGCTGCCCCAACGCAGTTGCCCACCACGCAGCAACTGCGAGGAATCACTCTTCCAGGTGTACTGATCACGGTCAAATCGGATCAAACTGCCAAGCAAAAAAACACTCAAGGCAATGTAGGGATAAATGCCAAAAATAAAATAGTCGAAGTAACTCATGTGGTAACTCCCCGAGTCTGGGTTGAAGTTTTTCTGACGAAATGAATGGGTTGTGACTCGCCAGGACGCGCCTGTCCGCGGGTGCTGCAACCATCAAAGGCTTCGGGCTCGCTCCAGCTCTCGTCGAGCGACTCTTCCGCCGCAAGGGTGACCGCTTGCGCTTTGTGGCCAGCTAACTCAATCACAGCCGCAAGCACCATGGCATAAGGACTTTCGCGTTTGAGCAAGGCACTGAAGATAGCATTCAAAATGTGTGCCATTTCACCCAAGAAGGCCTTGGCTACTTCTGGAGTTTGAGTCGATGCAAACTCCAACACCACACACAAATGATCTGGCAACTCATCGGGCGAGAGGAACAAACCTGACTGCTCATAGGTTTTCGCCAAGTCAACCATGGCCGGTCCTCTATCGCGTGAGTCACCGTGCACATGCTCAAACAAGTGCAGACAAGTCGCACGCCCTCGATCAAAGGTTTCCACGTAGCGTGCTTGGGCATCCATGGGGTCTAGATTCAGCAAATGCGTGACCAAGGTTTTTAGTTCGCTGCCGCGTGCCTGACTGAGAGCGGCTTCATCTTCGAAGGCAGACAGCAACATCGGGAATTGTTGACGTAAATCGACATCGGGGTAGGACAGCAACCGAGACAATGCACGCAGGGAGTTACGAAGAGGTTTCATGACATGATCACTTCAAACAACGGGTTGGATCGGAATCGTGCGACGCTTATCGCCACCAAACAAACTGGCTTCGGACTGTCCATCTGAGCAACCATTGCCAAACGAAAATCCGCACCCTCCCCTCAGGTCAAAGGTGTTCTCGGCGTATTCACGGTGTGAACTGGGAATCACAAAACGGTCTTCGTAATTGGCAATCGCCATCACGTGGTACATCTCCTCCACCTGAGCCACCGTCAAACCGGTTTGATCGAGCACCGCATGGTTTTCAACCCCATCGACATGTTTGCCGCGTTGAAATGCGCGCATCGCCAGCATCCGCTGTAAGGCGCGCGTCACAGGGGCAATATCACCAGCGGTCAATAAATTGGCCAGGTACTGAACCGGGATGCGCATTTGCGTGACGTCTGGCAATTCACCGTTCATGCCCATATGCCCGGCGTTGACCGCCGCCGTGATGGGCGAGAGTGGGGGCACATACCAAACCATCGGCAAGGTGCGGTATTCGGGATGCAGGGGTAGCGCCACCTTCCAGTCAATGGCCATTTTGTACACCGGACTGTTGCGGGCACCTTCCAACCACGACTCAGGGATGCCATCCGCGCGTGCCTGCTCGATCACCTTCGGATCATGAGGGTTGAGAAAGATATCGAGTTGTGCCTGATAGAGGTCCTTCTCGTTTTCAGTGCTGGCGGCTTCTGCAATGCGGTCTGCGTCGTACAAGACCACGCCCAAGTAGCGAATGCGACCCACACAGGTCTCAGAGCACACCGTGGGTTGACCCGCCTCAATGCGGGGAAAACAAAAAATACACTTTTCAGCTTTGCCGCTTTCCCAGTTGTAATAAATTTTCTTGTAGGGACAGCCACTCACACACATGCGCCAACCGCGACACTTGTCCTGATCGATCAGCACAATACCGTCGTCCTCGCGCTTGTAAATCGAGCCGGACGGACACGACGCCACACAGGTGGGGTTCAAGCAGTGTTCACACAAGCGCGGCAGATACATCATGAAGGTGTTTTCAAACTGTCCCACCATGTCTTTTTGCACTTGTTCGAAGTTGGCGAGGTTAGCGTCTTTGCTGCGTTTACTGAACTCACCACCTAAGATTTCTTCCCAGTTGGGTCCCCATTCAATTTTCTGCATGCGCTGGCCCGTGATCAAACTACGAGGCCGTGCTGTGGGAGTCGCTTTTGACTCTGGCGCTCCTTGCAAGTGCCCGTAATCGTAGGTAAAGGGCTCGTAGTAGTCGTCAATCTGAGGCATATTGGGATTGGCAAACAGCCTCATCAGCAGCTTCCACTTACCGCCCTGCTTAGGCTCGATCGAACCATCGGTCTTGCGCGTCCAGCCTCCATTCCATTTGGATTGGTTCTCCCATTCTTTGGGGTAGCCAATACCGGGCTTGGTTTCAACGTTATTGAACCAAGCGTATTCCACCCCAGGACGACTGGTCCAAACGTTTTTGCAAGTGACCGAACATGTGTGGCAACCGATGCATTTGTCCAGATTGAGCACCATGGCAATTTGTGCACGAATTTTCATTTTTTCTCCTTCAAGCTTGCACAGTTGCAAGCGCTTCGCCATCGAGCCAATCAACATTTCTCATCTTGCGCACCACCACAAATTCATCGCGGTTGGTGCCGATGGTTCCGTAGTAGTTAAAGCCGTAGCTGAACTGCGCATACCCCCCAATCATGTGGGTAGGCTTGATCACGATACGCGTGACAGAGTTATGGATGCCACCCCGAATACCTGTAATCTCAGAACCTGGTGTGTTGATAGTTTTCTCCTGTGCGTGGTACATCATCACCATGCCAGGGTTGACCCGCTGGCTGACCACGGCACGTGCAGCAATGGCCCCATTGGTATTGAATAACTCCACCCAATCGTTGTCCACAATGCCTGCACTGCGAGCATCGTCCTCGCTGAGCCAAATGACCGGTCCACCCCGGTTGAGGGTCAACATATGTAGGTTGTCGCTGTAGGTGCTATGAATACCCCACTTCTGATGTGGTGTGATGAAATTGAGTGAAATTTCTTTGTTGCCGTTGGGACGGCGATCGATCATCTCGTCGATGGTTTTGAGGTCAACGGGTGGGCGGTAGGTTGTCATGCCTTCGCCAAAGGCCAGCATCCAAGGATGGTCCAGATAGAACTGCTGTCGACCTGTCAAAGTGCGCCATGGGATGTACTCATGCACATTGGTGTAACCCGCGTTGTAAGACACCTTTTCGCTCTCAAGACCTGACCAGGTGGGTGAGCTGATGATCTTGCGGGGTTGGGCCTGGATGTCGCGGAAACGAATTTTTTCGTCTTCGCGATGCAAGGCCAAATGGGTGTGGTCGCGTCCCGTGATCTTGCCCAGCGCCTCCCAAGCTTTGACAGCGACATGACCATTGGTTTCGGGGGCGAGTTGCAGCACTACCTCACAGGCATCGATGTCGGTATTGATGCTGGGCATGCCATGTGTCACGCCCGCAGCTTTCACCCGGCCATTGAGCTCAGCCAATTGGTGAACTTCATCCGAGGTGTTCCAACCAATCCCTTTGCCACCGTTACCGATTTTTTCCATCAGAGGACCTAAAGCGGTGAAGCGCTTAAAGGTATTAGGGTAATCGCGCTCGACCACTGTGATCTGCGGCGCCGTGACGCCCGGGATCAATTCGCATTCGCCTTTCTTCCACTCCTGCACATCGAAAGCCTGGGCCAATTCAGCCGGCGTGTCGTGCATGAGGGGGGTGAGCATCAACTCCTGTTCCACCCCTAAGTGGCCCACGCACACTTCGCTGAAGGCTTTGGCAAAGCCTTTGTAAATGTCCCAATCGCTCTTGCTTTGCCAAGCTGGATCGACCGCAGTCGACAGGGGGTGAATGAAGGGATGCATGTCGCTGGTATTGAGGTCGTTCTTCTCGTACCAAGTGGCAGTGGGCAACACGATGTCTGAATACAAACAGGTGGTGCTCATGCGAAAGTCGAGCGTCACCAGCAAGTCCAACTTACCTTCTGGCGCTTTGTCATGCCATTGAACCTCGGTCGGCTTGGCGTCTTCAGCCCCTAAATCTTTCCCCTGAACACCATGCGAGGTACCCAACAGATGCTTGAGAAAATATTCGTGACCTTTACCTGAAGACCCAAGAATATTGGAACGCCAGACAAACATATTACGTGGCCAGTTCAAGGGGTGATCTGGGTCTTCGCAACTCATCTTGAGGCTGCCGTCTTTCAAGGCCTTGACTGCATAGTCTTTCGGCGCCAGTCCTTGAGCGTGCGCATCTTTGACCACTTGCATGGGATTGGTTTGCAACTGCGGCGCACTGGGCAACCAGCCCATACGCTCTGCACGCACGTTGTAGTCAATCATGCTGCCTCCAAACTTGGCCTTGTCCGCCAAGGGGGAGAGAATTTCTTCCACCCCCAAGCGCTCATAGCGCCACTGATCGGTGTGCGCATAAAAGAAGCTGGTGCTGTTCATCTGACGCGGCGGGCGAACCCAATCCAGGGCAAAAGCCAGCGCTGTCCAGCCTGTTTGAGGGCGCAATTTTTCCTGCCCCACATAATGCGCCCAGCCACCGCCGCTTTGACCAATGCAGCCGCACATCATCAGCATATTGATGATGCCGCGGTAGTTCATGTCGCTGTGGTACCAGTGGTTCATGGCCGCACCGATGATGACCATCGACTTGCCATGGGTTTTGTCGGCGTTGTCAGCAAATTGACGCGCCACAGCAATCACCTGGTCGCGTTTGACGCCGGTGATTTTTTCTTGCCACGCGGGGGTGTAAGGGGTGTCGTCGTCATAGCTGCTCGCGGCTATCTCACCTGCCAAACCTCGGGCAACACCATAGTTGGCTGCAGTCAAATCAAACACCGTGGCAACCCATGTATATCTCTCTTCACCCGCTTTGCCGAGCTTGATGCGACGCACCGGGACTTTACGCACCAACACATCGTCCACCGCGCTGGCTTGCTTGTTCGCACTGAAACTGGGGGTATCGATGCCCCCGAAATATGGGAATGCCACCTCCCCGACTTCGTAGTCACGGCCCTCGTCGTCCATCAAGCTCAACTTGAGCTTGACGTCGTTGTCTCCTCGCGCCTCTTTGTTTTCTAGGTTCCACTTACCTGTATCGCTGCGTCCTTCAGCTCCCCAGCGAAATCCGATGGAACCATTAGGTAAGACCAAACGATCGTTCTGATCCAAGGCCACAGTTTTCCACTCAGGGTTGTTGTCTTGTCCGAGCTTGCCATTGAAGTCACTGGCCTTGAGGTAACGCCCGGGCACCATGACCTTGCGTCCATCCGCCAGCGTACGTTCTTCAAGTTGCACCAGATTGGGCATGTCGGTGTAGCGACGGACATAGTCATCAAAGTAAGCACTGCGCTTGTCAAAGTAAAACTCCTTGAGAATCACATGGCCCATGGCCATTGCAATCGCCGCATCTGTGCCTTGCTTGGGGTGCATCCATAAGTCCGCCAACTTGCTGATCTCTGCATAGTCGGGTGTGATGGCAACGGTCTTAGCGCCTTTGTAACGCACCTCGGTGAAAAAATGGGCATCCGGTGTTCGTGTTTGCGGTACGTTCGAACCCCAGGCAATGATGTAAGTGGAGTTGTACCAATCTGCTGATTCAGGCACGTCAGTTTGCTCGCCCCAAACCTGCGGGCTCGATGGCGGCAAATCGCAGTACCAGTCGTAAAAACTCATAGAGACGCCACCGATCAACGACAGATAGCGACTGCCTGCGGCATAGCTAACCATGGACATGGCCGGAATGGGTGAAAAGCCGATGATCCGGTCTGCGCCATATTGTTTGATGGTGTAGACGTTGGCGCTGGCAATGATCTGGTTGACTTCGTCCCAAGTGCTGCGAACAAAGCCGCCCAGGCCGCGTTGTAATTGCCACTCCAAGCGCGAAGCGGGGTTTTGCACCATGCTGGACCAAGCGTCGACCGGGCTCTTGGCCACGGCCAATGCAGCACGCCAGTGCTTGAGCAAGCGTGCACGGATCATGGGGTACTTGACACGATTGGCACTGTAAAGATACCAAGAGTAAGAAGCGCCCCGAGCGCAGCCTCGCGGTTCGTGGTTGGGCAAGTCCGCACGTGTACGCGGGTAATCAGTTTGTTGCGTTTCCCAAGTGACGATGCCGCCTTTGACATAAATTTTCCAAGAGCAAGATCCTGTGCAATTGACGCCATGGGTGCTGCGCACAATTTTGTCGTGTG
>CAIMWY010000355.1 GCA_903845315.1 uncultured Burkholderiales bacterium | reverse complement strand
GGTCCGTGAAATGAAGGAGTAAGAAAATGTTGAGATCACTATGGATTGCAAAAACCGGGATGGATGCGCAGCAGACCAGCCTGGACACGATTTCCAACAACTTGGCCAACGTGTCAACGACCGCCTACAAACGTGTTCGCCCAATTTTCGAGGACTTGCTGTATCAAAATTTGCGCAGCCCAGGCTTGAACGAAGACTCAGGCAGTTATTTGCCCGCCGGATTGCAAGCCGGTAACGGTGCACGCATTGCAGCCACGCAGCGCATCAACAGCGCAGGCTCTTTGGTGCAAAGTCAGAACCCCTTGGACATGGCCATCAATGGCAATGGTTTTTTTGCTGTTTCCACTCCCAACGGTGTGGCTTACACCCGCGCTGGCAACTTCATGCGCAATGACAAGGGGCAGGTTGTAACAGCTGACGGCAATGTGCTGTTGGGTCAAACCAGCATTGGCTCGACTGGCGCCAACGCCACGGGAATACAAATCCCCCAAAATACAACATCGATGGTGATTGGATCCGACGGCACCGTCACTTACACCTTGGCTGACAGCAATGTGGCGGTCAAAGCAGATCAGATCGCCATGGTGAACTTTGTCAACCCGACAGGCTTGGCCACAGCCGGTGGTGGCTTGTATTACCAGACTGCGTCTTCCGGTGAAGCTGTCGGCGGTGTTGCTGGTCAGGCCGGCTTTGGCACGATCAGTCAGTTCTACACCGAGCAGTCCAATGTGAACGTGGCCGAGGAGCTGGTCTCCTTGATTGCAGCCCAGCGGGCCTATGAAATCACGGCCAAGTCGGTTTCGGCATCGGACCAGATTCTGCAGAAGCTGGGACAACTGTAATGAAAAAAATCGCATTGCTCATGACGGTGCTCGCTGTGCTGGCGGGCTGTGCTGAACTGCCTTCGGCCTCCAAGACGGCGCTGGTCAGCGGTGAAACTTCTGCCAAGCCCGTGGCGTTACAAACAGTCACAGCCAGCAAAGGCTCGTTGGTGCCTGCAGCGCAGGTCAACCCCGCAGTTTTTCGTGGCTTGTTTGAAGAGCGCCGCGCTGTTCGTGTGGGCGATACATTGACCGTGTTGCTCAATGAAACCACACGTGCCAGCAAAGACATTGGCACCAATGCGCGCCGCAACTCATCAAACAACGTCAATATGGGATTTAACCTCAGTACCGGCAGCACGAGCCCTGCTACGACCATCAATGGTGGTGTGAACAACAACGGTAACTTGAACTTTGACAGCAAGGGCGGCTCATCTGCTTCTAACCAGTTCAGCGGCACGATCACGGTCACGGTTTTGGAAGTGTTGAGCAACGGCAATTTGAACGTGGCAGGTGAAAAACGTTTGGCAGTGGGTCATGAAGAAGAGGTCATTCGTTTTGGTGGCATCGTCTCGCCATCGAATCTTCAAGGCAATTCAGTGCTGTCTTCGCAAGTGGCCGATGCACGCATTGAATACCGAGGCGTGGGCATCACCGACCAAGTGCAAATTCCTGGCATCTTG
>CAIMWY010000354.1 GCA_903845315.1 uncultured Burkholderiales bacterium | reverse complement strand
CACCCAAGAGCTGGAGCGTTGCATGAAAGACTTCGGCTTTCGTGGCGCCTTGGTCAACGGCTTTTCTCAAATCGACACGCCTGAGAACGTGGTCTATTACGACGCGCCTCAGTACGAAGGCTTTTGGGCCAAAGCGGAACAACTCGATGCGCCGTTTTACTTGCACCCACGCAACCCGATTTCGTCCTGGGCCCAGATCTACAACGGTCACCCATGGCTGATGGGCCCCACCTGGGCGTTTGCCCAAGAAACCGCGGTGCACGCCTTGCGCTTGATGGCCAGTGGTTTGTTTGACCGTCATCCAGGCTTGAAGATTGTGCTCGGTCACTTGGGCGAAGGCCTGCCCTTCAACATGTGGCGCGTCGACAACCGCAACGGCTGGGTCAAAGCCCCCAAGAGCTACCCCGCCAAAAAACCACTGTCTGACTACTTTCAGCAAAACTTCTGGCTCACCACCTCGGGCAACTTCCGCACGCAGACCTTGATCGACGCCATGATGGAAATTGGGGCCGACCGCGTTTTGTTCTCCACCGACTGGCCATTCGAGAATGTGGACCACGCCTGCAACTGGTTCGATGCAGCCAGCATCAGCGAAGCCGATCGCCTCAAAATTGGCCGCACCAACGCCGTCGATCTGTTCAAGCTGAAGATCTGATCGACCGTCCACAACGCCCTGCCCGCCTGAAGTTTGGCTGACTTCGGCGGGCTTTCTTTGGCCCGCAGCCCAAACCTCAATCGCGGTGGTTGAGCATGTCCATGTTGTCGTAAATGCGCGCCAAGAAGCCACGCAAGGCCTGCGCCTCCTCCCGACTCATGCCAGCCAAGGCGACCCGCTCGTAGAGTTGCGCCAAAGGAATCACGCGGTCCACCACCTCTTCGCCCTTGGGCGTGAGATGCAAGGAGCGCGCGCGTGCATCCACGCTGTCGCGCTCGCGCACCACCAACTTGCGTTTGATCATGGCGTCGATCAAGCGCGACAAGGTGGACGCATCGATCGAGGTGTGGTGCGCCACCTCCCCAATGCGCTGAGAGGGCTGGTGCCGCAAGGTGGCGCACACCCGCCACTCGTTGAGTGTCAGCTTGTGTTGCTTGAGCTCTTGCGTGAACGCCTGCCCCGTCCTGATACCTGCTCTTGCAAGCAAATAAGGGATGGATTCTTGCAGGTCGTGCCTCATGATTTCAATTGCGCCAGCGTCTGATTGAAAGGAAATATCGCATCAGTCTACTCCCCTGATGGTTAAGGGTAAGTCCCCGATTTATTTATCTGCATTTGCACATTTAATTCATCTCTATCGGGTGACGATGCAGCCGCCCCAAGACAGCCAAGGAGCCAGCGCATGAACCGCGATCCATTTCCCCAAGCCGGAACATTCCCGCCCGTGCCATTTGACGCGCCCGGTCGCGTCTCACCCGTGGCGGGCGCCCCTTCTATCGCTCAAATTGGCAACGCTGCACGCGACATGGTGCCCCTGCTGCGCGAACAAGCACGCCAGACAGAACTGGACCGCCGCGTCTCGCCGCAGACCACCGACATGTTCAGAGAAGCTGGTTTTTTCAAGCTGATGCAGCCCGCACGTTTTGGCGGCTACGAATACGGCTTCACCGCCTTCATTGAAGTCATCAGCGAGCTCGGGCGCGGCTGTGCCTCATCGGCCTGGGGCTGCTCGCTGGGCGCCATTCACCAGTGGGCGCTGAGCACCTTTCCAGAACAAGCCCAACAAGATGTGTGGGGCGAGAACCCCAACGCCATCATGTGCGGCTCGTATGCCCCCGCAGCACACGCCGAAAAGGTGGAGGGCGGCTACACCATTCAAGGCCAGTGGCACTGGGCCTCGAACGTGGACAACTCCGATTGGGCGCTGCTGGGCGTGGTGTTTCCTCCGGATGAACCAGGCGGCGTCTCGCCCGGGGCTGGATTTGTGTTGGTGCCACGCTCCGATTGGCGCATCGAAGACAACTGGCACGTGATGGGCCAGGCCGGCACCGGCTCTAAAACAGTGGCCATTGACGCCCCAGTCTTTGTGCCAGCCCACCGGCGGCTCACCTTTGCCGAGGCCTCGTCGAACAACCCGCCCGGTGCAGCCGTCAACACCAACCCCATTTACCGCATCCCTTTTCTGTCGGCTGTGCCCGTGTGCTTGGCGTCTCCCATGCTCGGCAATGCCCAAGGGGCCATTGAAGTGTTTGAAGAACTTTGCGGCACCCGTGTCACCCGGGGCGCGGTGGCCGGCGGCGGCAATCGCCTGAGCCAGTTCTTCCCCGTCCAATCGCGCTTGGCCGAGGCCTATGCGTCGGTTGATGCGGCGCGTCTGCTGCTGTACCGCGACACCACAGAGGTCGAGCAAATGGCTGCCTCAAAGACCATCATCGATGTGCCCACCCGCATTCGCAACCGACGTGACCACGCGTTTGCCACCAAGTTGTGCCTTCAGGCGGTGGACGGGCTGTTTTCGAGCGTTGGGGGTGGCGGGCTGATGCTGGACCAACCGCTGCAGCGCATGTGGCGCGATGCCAACATGAT
>CAIMWY010000353.1 GCA_903845315.1 uncultured Burkholderiales bacterium | reverse complement strand
TTTTTCAAAATCACTGCTGGCGGTTTGCACCGAATGCTCCACATCGCGAGCCGCACTTTCCACCGTGTCTTTCATTTTTTTGAGCTCATCGAGCTCCATGGTGCGGTTCACCTCGGCTTTGACATCCGAAACATAGCGCCGTGCTTTGCCGATCAAGGTCCCCACCGTGCGGGCCACGCCGGGCAGCCGCTCTGGCCCGATGACGACGAGCGCCACCGCACTCACCACCGCGATTTTGGAAAAATCAAGATCAAACAAGGCAGGCGATCAAAGGCAATTAAGTTTTGTTCTTGACTTCAACGTCAATGGTGTTTTTGTCGGCCGCCACAGCGGCAGCAGGTACAGCAGGCTTGTCTTCGGGCGTCGAGCCTTCTTTCATGCCATCTTTGAAGCCTTTCACAGCCCCACCCAGATCGCCGCCTAGGTTTTTAAGCTTTTTGGTGCCAAACACCATGATGACAATCAACAGAACGATCAGCCAATGCCAAATTGAAAACGAACCCATGTGTTTCTCCTTGAATACGAGGAATTCTAATCAGCCACGCAGCCAGGGGCGCGGTCCGCCCATGACATGCCAATGCATATGGTGCACTTCTTGGCCACCTTCAACCCCTGTGTTGCTCACAAGACGAAAGCCACCCTCTGGATAAGGACGCGTCCCCTCTTGCAAAGCCAACTTGGGTACCAGGGTCATCATGCGTCCCAACAGACCCACATGCTCTGGCCCGACTTGAGCCAAGGAAGGAATGTGAAGTTTAGGAATGATCAAAAAATGCACAGGCGCCCAAGGATTGATGTCGTGAAAGGCGAATACTTCGTCGTCTTCATAGACTTTGCGCGAAGGGATGTGCCCTGCAATGATCTTGCAAAAAATGCAATTGGGGTCTGTCATGGCGTCAACTTTAGGAAAAATAAAAACCAACCGGCACTCACTCGCCGAGTTGCTCTCTGTTCTGGGCTTTGCGCAGGGCTTTTTCTTCCAAGCCGCTCAGGCCTTCGCGACGCGCCAATTCGTTCACCACGTCGGCAGGCGTCAAGCCATAGTGGGCCAGGGCAATCATGCTGTGAAACCACAAATCAGCCACCTCGTACACCAGTTTGGCAGGGTCCCCGCCATGGTCCACATCTTTGGCAGCCATCACGGTTTCGGTGGCTTCTTCACCAATCTTTTTCAAAAAAGCATCCGGCCCTTTGTGCAGCAAACGTGAGACGTAGCTCTTCTCAGGGTCGCCACCTTGAGAGGGTTTGCGACTTTCAATCACCGCCGCGAGGCGTTGCAACGTGTCTAAATTGTTCACAGGGGTAGAACTCATAGCGGTCACTTGTAAATCGATTCGGGGGCTTTGAGCACGGGCTCACAGGCTTGCCAGTCGTCGCCTTCCAAGCGTTGGAAAAAACAACTGTGGCGTCCAGTATGGCAGGCTATGCCGGGACGATGGCCCAGCTGTGTCACACGCAGCAACACGACGTCGTTGTCACAGTCCAGGCGGATGTCGTGCACAGTTTGCACATGGCCCGACTCTTCGCCTTTGAACCACAACTTGTTGCGCGAACGGCTGAAGTACACCGCCCGCTTCAGCTCTGCTGTTTTTTGCAAAGCTTCACGGTTCATCCAGGCAAACATCAGCACATCGCCGCTGTCTTTTTCTTGGGCGATGACAGGCACCAAGCCCTTGTCGTCCCAACGCACAGCATCCAACCAGGCAGGGTGTGTCATCCACATCTCCTTCACAAACGCACAGGAATGCCACGCTCACGCATGCGTTGCTTGGCCTGTTGCACGGTGTATTCACCGTAATGAAAAATACTGGCCGCCAGCACCGCATCGGCACCGCCTTGCTGCACACCATCGGCCAAATGGTCCAGGTTGCCCACGCCACCCGAGGCAATCACGGGCACCGACACCGCATCGGCTACCGCGCGGGTCAAGGCCAAGTCAAAGCCTGACTTGGTGCCATCCCGGTCCATGCTGGTGAGCAAAATTTCGCCAGCCCCGTGCTCGGCCATTTGGGTGGCCCAAGCCACCGCATCCAGGCCCACGTTTTTGCGCCCGCCATGGCTGAACACATCCCAGCCTGGCCCCAGAGGTTGGCCGTTCACCCCCAAGCGGTGCTCTTCATCGGGGTTGCGGCGCTTGGCGTCGATGGCCACCACGATGCACTGGGCACCGTATTTGGCCGAGGCCTCACGAATCACTTGAGGGTTGGCAATGGCGGCTGAGTTGAAGCTCACCTTGTCGGCGCCGGCGTTGAGCAA
>CAIMWY010000352.1 GCA_903845315.1 uncultured Burkholderiales bacterium | reverse complement strand
GTGCCGCTGGCACCGGTTTTGTTTTCCACCAAGACCGATTGCTTCCACAAATTACTCAACTCTTGCGACAAAATTCGACCGTATATATCTGGCGTCCCCCCAGGCGGAAATGTCACGATGACTTTGACAGGTTTGTTTGGATAGCCCTGCGCCCAAGAAGCGAATGGGCTGAGCACCAAAGCACTGAGGCCCACAAAAATAAAATTCAATAGTTGACGCTGGGTAATCATCATAAAAACCTTTCTTTGATCGGTACAAGGTGTGCCATGTGAGGTGTGCAGGAGTCTAAACACAAAGCAGGCTCGCCAAGGTTACGGATTGCGCATGTGCATCAGTTGCTGAATTTTGGGGGCCGCTTTTCCACAAACGCACGCACGGCTTCGTGGTGATCAGGCGTCATGTGGGCAATGGCTTGGTAGCCTGCAGACAGTTCAAGCAAGGACTCCAAAGAGCTGCGTTCACCCTCGCGCAGCAGTCGCTTGGTCATGCGCAGCACGCCACCCGGATTGACCACAATTTTGGCGGCCAGTTTGCGCGCTTCGTCGAGCAGTGTGTCGTGCGCCACCACCCGTGACACCAAGCCGCACGACAAGGCTTCTTGTGCTGTCAAGGACTCGCCCGTAAACGCCATTTCGCTGGCTTTGGAAATACCTACCACACGCGGCAACAGCCAAGCGCCACCGTCCCCAGGCACGATGCCTACTTTGACAAAACTTTCAGCAAAGGTGGCTTTGTCAGACGCAATGCGCATGTCGCACATGCAGGTCAAATCCAAGCCCGCACCAATGGCTGGACCGTTGATGGCCGCAATCACCGGGACATCCAAGTTGTAGAGGGCTTTGGGCAAACGCTGAATGCCGTTTCGGTATTCCTCGCGGATGGTGTCGGGCGACAACTGTTCGTTGAAAAACCGTTGCATGTCTTTGACGTTGCCGCCCGAGCTGAACACGGGGCCTGCGCCAGTCAAGATCACGCAGCGGATGGACGGGTCTAGGCGAATCGCGTCGCAGGCTTGCACAAACTCTTGCACGGCGGTATTGCCCGTGAGCGCATTGCGCGTTTCGGGTTGGTTCATGGTCAAGATCAATACAGCGCCTTCGCGCTCTGTTTTCAAAAATTGCGTCATAGCGTTTTCCTAAAAGAATTCAAACTGTTGTGTCGCTAGCGCTGCGAATCAAGTCGAGCACCAAGCCCCCGCGCTGGTCGACCAACTCTTGCCCTAACACCGTGTGCCAATACGACTCAGAGCCACCCGCTTGGCGCCATGCGTGCAAGCGACGTGTGAAGAGTTGCAAGTCAAACTCATGGGTAAAGCCAATGGCACCATGAATTGAATGGCTCAAGCTGGCAACTTCCAATGCGGCCTCGCTGGTGCGTGCTTTGGCCACAGCCACACGCACAGGGTCTGGCATTGCCGTGTCACTGGCGCAGCCGAGTTGGGCCGCCATATGGGCCGAAAAGCTGTGCTCTGCCATGACGCTGAGTTGATGCTGAATGGCTTGAAACTTGCCAATGGCTTTGCCAAATTGCACACGGTCGTTGGCGTATTGCAAGGTGTTGTTGAACACCGCCAACAAGGCGCCTGACAACTGCGCTGCATTGATGCAAGCCAACAACAAGCGCGTGTCTAGTCGCTCAGGCAATGGCTTGGCTGCAGTCATGTGGTGGGCAGACCATTGCAAATCGGCATCGAGCACAAAGCTCGCAGGTGAGCTCTGTGCATCTTGGACCCGTAGCAACCACGAGCGATGTGCGTCGCTCACCAGCACCGCATCGCAGACTCGCCCGAGTTGAACGCCCGCACACACCAAACTGCCATCGCTCAGAACATGGCCTTGCGCCAGGGTGATGCGCCCTTGGTCATCGTCAAGCAAGCCGGCCTGTGCCAACACGCTTCGAGCCAGCATGGTCTCAGCCAAAGGTACAGGCACTGTGAAGCGTCCACACAAGGCCATCACGCCCAGCACTTCGCGCAAGCACAGGCCAGAACCGCCTTGGGTCTCGGGCACCAAGGCATCGGCAAAGCCAGATTTGTGGATGTGCGCCCACAGCGCAGTTGCATCGCCCGATTGCTCAATCTGGCGAACCACCGCTGGCGTGCATTGGTCATGCAGCAGTTGACGCAGCGCGTCTGCCAATAAATCTTCCATCACATGCCTTTCAACGCAGACCTAAGCCGCGCGCGATCATGCCGCGCAAGATGTCACGGGTGCCGCCACGCAAAGAATACGAAGGCGCAACTTGTGTCACATAGTTGAGTGTTTGCAGCAACTCCAGGGGAATGTTCACCGACTCGCGAGAGAACACATCATCGGCAATCGCTGCAGGAATGAACTGCTCCACACCCGTCCCCAAGTCTTTCACCAAAGCCGCCTCGACGACCGGGCTCTCGCCACGTGTGAGTTTTTCGGTGATGGCCACCGACATGGCGCGCAAGGGGGTGAGTTGGCTGGCAATTTTTCCGGCCAAGCGCACGGCCTCTGGCGTGCGCCCTTGAGGGGTTCGAACAAAGGCCAGCCATTGGTCAAACAACACAATGCTGGAATACAAACGCTCGGGGCCGCTGCGTTCAAACGCCAACTCGGCGGTGACTTGCTCCCAGCCTTGCCCTTCGGCACCAATCAGGGCAGCGTCTGAGAGTTGTACGTTGTCAAAGAACACTTCGCAGAAATGGCTGTCGCCCGACAGGTCGATGATGGGGCGTACCGTCACACCCGGCAAAGACAAATCCACAATCACTTGCGACAGGCCTTTGTGACGGTCCTGTGTGTCGCCCGAGGTGCGCACCAAAGCAATCATGTGATGGCAATGGTGGGCATTGGTGGTCCATATTTTTTGGCCACTCAAGGACCAACCCGTGGCAGTTTTGAGGGCACGTGTTTTGACGCTGGCCAAGTCCGAGCCCGAGTTGGGTTCGCTCATGCCAATGCAAAAAAACGATTCGCCCCGGCAAATCGGCGGCAAATACAACTGCTTTTGCGCGAGCGTGCCGTATTTCAAAATCAGCGGACCGCTTTGTCGGTCAGCAATCCAGTGCGACCCTACCGGTGCGCCAAAGTTCAAAAACTCTTCCACCAAGACAAAGCGGGCAAATGCACTGCGACCGCCGCCCCCATATTCCTTGGGGAAGGTGATGCCTAGCCATCCACGTTCACCCAAGGCACGGCTGAATGCAGGGTCATAGCCCGACCATGACTTGGCGCGAATATGTGCAGGCACATCGCGCATGGCCTCGCTTAAAAATGCGCGCACCTCGGCGCGCAAGGCCTCGTCGGCAGCAGGAATGCTGGAGAGGTTGAGTGAATCCAGAGTGCTCATCCCAAGACGCCTTGTTGTTGTAGTTCATTCATCGCCACTTCAGACAAACCCAGCACTTCACGCAGCACCTCGCGGGTGTGCTGCCCCAGTTGGGGCGGGGTGGTGCGGTATTGCACCGGTGTGTCAGACATGCGAATGGGGCTGGCCACCAAAGGAATGTCGCCTGCCACCGGATGCGACATGGAGAACTGCATGCCACGGGCTTGCACTTGCGGGTCAGCAAACACATCGGCCAAGGTGTTGATCGGTCCACAGGGCACACCCACTTGTTCAAATACCCCAATCCACTCGCGGGTGGTGCGCATGACGGTGGCTTGTCGCATGAAGGGAATCAACACATCGCGGTGGGTGACCCGCGCCTGATTGCTTGCAAAACGTGGATCGGTGGCCCACTCAGGTTGGTTCACGGCTTGGCAAAACTTGGTGAACTGACCGTCGTTGCCAATGGCCAAAATCATGTAGCCATCGGCCGTGGGAAAGTCTTGGTAAGGCACCGTGTTGGGGTGCGCATTGCCCATGCGTGTGGGGGACTTGCCACTGTAGAGGTAGTTCATGCCTTGGTTGGCCATACAAGCCACACCGACATCGAGCAAGGCCAGATCGATGTGTTGGCCACGCCCTGTGTGTTCGCGTGCGGCCAAGGCTGCCAAGATGGCCGTGCTGGCATACAGGCCCGTCAAGATGTCGGTCAAGGCCACGCCAACTTTCATCGGGCCTTCGCCGGGTTCTCCGTCTTGGCGTCCGGTGATGCTCATCAAGCCCCCCATGCCTTGGATCAAAAAGTCGTAGCCCGCGCGGTGCGCATAGGGGCCAGTTTGTCCAAAGCCCGTGATCGAGCAATAAATCAGACGTGGGTTGATGGCTTGTAGGCTGACATAGTCCAAACCGTAATGCGCCAAACTGCCGACCTTGAAGTTTTCAATCACGATGTCGCACTGCTTGGCCAACTCGCGCACCAAGGTCTGACCTTGGGCTTGCGTGAAATCGATGGCGATGGATTGTTTGTTGCGGTTGGTGCACAAGTAGTAAGCCGAGTCACGCGTGGCTTGACCGTCTTCGTTTTTGAGAAACGGCGGGCCCCACAAGCGCGTGTCGTCCCCACTGCCTGGGCGCTCGACCTTGATCACATGCGCACCCAAGTCACCCAAGGTTTGCCCGGCCCAAGGGCCTGCCAGCACGCGCGAGAGATCAAGCACCCGGACATGCGACAACGCACCATGAGGCGCGGCTACTGTGGCCACACTCATTGCTGCTCTACCTTGGCCTTGGTCACGATGCGTTTCCACAGTTGAATTTCTGCGCTTTGAAAAGCGCGCATTTCTTCGGCCCCACCGCGCATGGTTTCTGCACCCAGTTTTTCGTAGAACTCACGGGTCTCTGGCATGGCTTCGATGCGGCCAAGCAGGGCCGCCAGTTTGTCGGTTTCTGCTTTGGGTGTTTTGGCCGACACCATGGCGCCTACCCAGGTGTAGGCGGTGAAGTTGGGCAAGCCTGCCTCAATGGCCGTAGGCACGTTGGGCACCGCCGGCACACGCCGGTCACTGGCCACTGCCAAGGCGCGCAGCTTGCCGCCTTTGACCAACTCTGCGGCGCCTGTGATGTCGGCAAACGCCATCTGCACCGTGCCAGAGGCCACAGCGGTCATGGCTTCTGATGCGCCTTTGAAAGGCACGTGAAACAGCTGCACCCCGGCCACGTCATTGAACAACTCTGCCATCAGTTGGTAACCCGCAGAGCCCGAGCCGTAGTCGAGCTTGCCAGGTTGTGCTTTGGCTGCTGCCACCAGCTCGTTCACGGTGTTGTAGCTGGACTGTGCGGGCACCACCAGCAAGGCAGGCGCACGCATCATCATCGAGAGCGGCGAAAAATCAGCCACCGGGTCATAGGGCAAGCTCTTGAACAAGGCCACGTTCACCGCCAAGGTAGAGTTGCTGCCCACAAACACGGTGTAGCCATCGGCAGGCGCCGCCAACACACTGCGCACAGCAATAAAGCCATTGGCACCGGGCTTGTTGTCGACCACCACGGTTTGCCCAGTCAGTTCGGTGAATTTTTTGGCAAAGTAGCGCGCCGAGGTGTCGGTGCCACTGCCGGGTGAAAACGGCACCACAAACTTCACGGGTTTGCTGGGAAAGTCTGCGGTTTGCGCCAAGGCAGGCAAGGTGGTCAACGCGCCAAGCACCAAGGCAGCAGCAGCGCTGAGTGTTTTGAAAAAGTGCGCACAGTTCATGGGTGTTGTCTCCTGTAGGGCCATCAGTCGAGTGACGCGCCGGTTTGTTTGACCACACGGTCCCAACGTTCGAGCTCTGATTTGATGTATGCGCCATATTCTGTTGGCGTGGAGCCCAGTGGCTCAGCGCCTTGGATGGCCAGTTTGGCGCGCACATCCACAGAGCCCAAGGCCTTGATGATCTCGGCATTCAAACGCTTGATGATCTCAGGCGATGTTTTGGCAGGCACCAACACGCCTTGCCAGGCACCCACTTCAAAGCCGGGCATGATGGTTTCGTTGAGCGTGGGCACATCGGGCAGCACGCTGGTGCGCTTGAGGCTGGTCACCGCCAAAGCCCGGAGGCGTTTTTCTTTGATGAACGGCAGCGCAGAGTTGATGGTGTCGGTGGTGAATTGGGTTTGCCCGGCCACCAAGTCGGTCAATGCAGGTGCGCTGCCTTTGTAGGGGGCGTGCACTGCGGTGAGTCCTTTGTCTTGCAGTATCAAATACGCGCCCAGGTGGGTGATGTTGCCGTTACCTGCAGAGCCATAGCTGAGTTTGTCGGGATTGGCTTTGGCGTATTGCACAAACTCTTGCACGGTGTTGACAGGCAGTGAAGGGTGAACCGCCAACACCAGCGGAATCACCGCCGTCAAGGCCACCGGTGCGAAGTCGGTCCGCACGTCATAGCTCATTTTTTTGTACAACGCCGGACTCAGGGCCACGGCGGAGGTGTTGTAGAACAAGGTGTAACCATCTGATGGGGCCTTGGCCACCAAGTCGGCTGCGATGTTGCCATTGGCGCCGGGTTTGTTGTCGACCACCACAGGATGGCCCATTTGTTCGGTGAGCTTTTGTGCCAACACACGCGCTACCAAGTCGGTCGGGCCACCCGGAGGAAATGCAATCACCATGCGAATCGGTTTGTCGGGGTAGTTGACTTGCGCCATGAGGACGCTTGGGCTGAGTGTGGCCAAGGCCACGCTGGTGAACAACAAGGTACGACGGGTGGTGAGCTTCATGGGATTCTCCTAGCGTTGAGACGGGCTTGTGTATTGTTGGTGTGAAACATTAAGGGCGACCTGCCAGCAAACGTGTGGCGGTGTAGGTCATCACCAACTCACCGCGTTGGTTGAGCACGCGAATGTCGGAGGTGACGATGGCGCGGTTTTTGGTGGAGGTGGGACGAAGGCCCGTAACTTCGATCTTGGCGTGGATGGTGTCGTCCACCACAACGGGGGCCAGAATTTTTTGTGTCAACTCCAGCATGGCCAAGCCCGTGCCTTGGATCATAGTTTGCAAAATAAAGCCTTCGATCAAGGTGTAGGTCAGCGAGCCGGGCACCGGACGGCCTTGGATGGCGCCGCCCTCGTAGCCTTCTTCAATGAAGATGGCTTCCAACATGCCGGTGCACGAGATGAAGTTAACCAAGTCTGTTTCGGTGATGGTGCGGCGAAATGTCTCGAAGTGTTGGCCCACTGAAATGTCTTGCCAATAAAAGCCTTGGCCTAAACGGGTGGGGGAGGGCAGTGTCATCAATATCTCCATCAAGTCGTTGGTGTTTTGGCCGCTTGCACGGTGCCGCTGGCCACCCATGCCGTAAAAGTGTCAGTAGGCACACCCGTCTGCGCAAACACAGCATGGGTGTGCTCGCCCAAACGAGGCACGCCGTTGACTGGCGGACGTTCGCCGTCAAACAGCACGGGCACGCCGGGAAAACGCAAAGCACCCATGGCCGGGTCATCCAGCGCGGCAAAAAAATCGGTGGCTTGCAAGTGCGGGTCGGTCTTGAGGTCTGCCAGTGTGTTCATGCGGGCTGCTGGAATTTCCAGGCGCTCGCACAAAGCCAACCAATGGGCCGTGTTGTGCTGCGACACGATCTCACCCGTGAGTTTGTACAAGGCTTCAATGTGTTCAGTTCGGGCACTCATGCTGGCAAAGCGGACATCGCTGGCCAAGTCGGAGTGGCCCACGCCCACAAAGAACTTATGCCAATGCACATTGGTGTAAGGCATCATGCAAATGTGACCATCTGAGGTGCGATAGGGTCTGCGCCATTCGGCCAATACGCGCGGATAGCCGGGCGCCGACAAGGGTGGCGCGAAGTGTTCGCCGTAGAAGTTTTCTACCAAATTAAAGGCCACCATGGTTTCAAACATGGGTACCTCCACCATGCCACCTTGGCCTGTGGCTTGTCGCTTCATCACCGCGGCCAGGATGGCCATGGCGGCTACCAAGCCGCTGGTTTTGTCGGCAGCAATGCTGGGAAAGTAGCGCGCCACACCGCTTTGCTGCGCCATCAGCGCGGCATTGCCCGACAAACCTTGGATGATGTCGTCATAAGCGGGCTTGCCGCCATATGGCCCAGACGCAGTAAATCCGTGCAGGCCAGCAAACACCAAACGTGGAAACGCGGCCATCAGTGTCTCGGGCTCAAGGCCCACCGCAGCCAGTTTTTGCGGACGCATGCTGTGCATGAACACATCTGCTGTGGCAATGAGTTGGCGCAAGGCGGTGGGGCCTTGCGGTTTTTTCAGGTCAATCACCACGCTTTTTTTGTTGCGGTTGACCCCTAAAAACAAGGCCGACATGCCATGTTCATGACTTGGGCCGGTGAAGCGGGTGGAGTCGCCCTCGGGGGGTTCTACCTTGATCACCTCTGCGCCCAAATCAGCCAACCACTGGCTGGCATAAGGGCCCATCACCACCACACTGGCGTCCACGATGCGAAGGCCTTGAAGAGGCAATTGGCTCATTGGTCAGTATCCATGTTTTGATATTCGCTAGCGTAAACACGGGTTCACAAAAAAACTTTTATGTAAATAATCAATTTCATGCAATCAGGCAAGTATGCACTGGGTGATGGCGCTTGGCGGGAGTGGATCGTTTCGACTCTCAATGAATTTCACACGGCACGGATGGATGTTGGTAATTCGAATCGAACTAAGCAAGACTGTATTGGTTTTTTTGGCCAAGCCCAGCGCTATAGACGGATTTAGCAATTTGAGAACCCCCTTTTAATTCAATGGAGAAAACATGAAGCTTCTATCTTTTATCAATCAAGGCCGCGAAACGTGGGGTGCTGTTGTCGGTGACGGTGTTGTCGATCTGGGCAAAGTATTCCCCCAATATCCGGCACTGGTTGACTACATCGCTTCAGGCGCTTATTTAAAGGCAGCCCAAGACCTTGAAGGGCGAAAGGTCGACCTTCAGTTGGCGGAGGTCATCTATCTCCCCGTGATCCCAAAAGCCGAAAAGATTATTTGCGCTGTTAGAAACTACATGGACCACCACCAAGAGGTTTTGGCCGCAGGCTTGCACCGTGAACTGTCTGAAGAGCCACCGATTTTTTTGCGTGTATGGCGATCTCAATGTGCTCACAAGCAGCCCATTGTTCGGCCTCGGGTTTCTGAGTCTTTGGATTGGGAGGGTGAATTGGCAGTGATCATTGGCAAAGGCGGGCGTGATATTCCAGAAGATCAAGCGTTTGATCATGTGGCTGGCTACTCTTGCTACAACGATGGCAGTGTGCGCGAGTGGCAATTTCATGCCAAGCAAATAACCTCCGGAAAAAACTTTGAATCCACCGGAGGTTTTGGTCCGTGGATGGTGACCGCCGATGAAATTGCGCCCAATCAAAATCTCAAGTTGGAAGTTCGCTTGAACGGGGAGGTGATGCAATCAAGTCATACCGGAAACATGATTTTTAGCATTCCCCAGTTGATCCGTTATGCCTCCACCATCTTCACTTTGGCGCCTGGTGACGTGATCGCCACTGGAACACCCGCGGGTGTGGGATGGAGCCGCAAGCCGCCGCGTTTTATGAAGCACGGTGATGTGTGTGAAGTCGAAATTGAGGGCGTAGGGACTTTGATTAATCCCATCGTCGATCAAGTCTGATTTGTTATGTGCTCGCAGATCGCCAAAGCATGAACTTTGGCGCGTGAGATAAAAGTTGTGTGAGGAGACATGCAATGAAGAGAAGAAGTATCTTGTCAGTTGCTGCTGTCATGGCGGCTGCCTATCCTTGGCTGGCGCGTGCGCAAGCCTATCCAGATCACGCCATCAAAATCTTGCAGGGCTTTGCACCAGGAGGCAATGCAGACAATATTGCCCGTGCCATCAGTGCTGAAATGTCAAAGGGCCTGAGTCAATCATTTGTCATCGAGGCGCAATCGGGTGCTGGTGGAGCGATTGCTGCCACCTCGGTGGCCAGAGCAAAACCCGATGGCTATAGCTTGTTACTTGCAACCGGGGGACATGCCGTAGCAGGGGCTTTGTACAACAGCTTGCCTTACAAGACGGTGGCTGATTTTGAGATGATCTCAACAATCACCTATTTCCCATTCTTGATCGTCACGTCAGCTGATTCAAAGTTACGCACTTTGGCAGATCTGTTGTTAGCCTCTCAAAAGTCTACAGATGGTTTGAGTTATGGCTCTGCGGGCGTAGGCTCGACACACCATTTGGCGGGTGAGTTGTTGGCCAAAACGGCCAAGATCAATCTATTGCACATCCCTTATAGAGGTGATGCTGGCTCCGTCACCGCTCTGCTTGCCAATGATGTGAACTTCATCATTGCGCCGCCTACTGCGGTGATCGCTAACATCAAAGCAGGAAAAATTCGCGCCTTGGCAACCACGGGCCCTCAGCGCTGGCCAGGTTTGCCTGAATTGCCCACAGTGGCTGAGCAAGGGGTGACTGGGTATGACGTGCGATCGTGGGCGGGTTTGTTCGCGCCTGCAGGCACTTCGCGAACGATTGTGGATCGATTGAATCAGGAAGTGCACAAGGCTTTGCAAGTGAATTCCGTCAAAGTTCGACTCGAGGAAATGGGCGGTGAGGCCAAAGGCAGCACGCCTGAAGAATTCAAGCAACTGGTATCTTCAGAACTCCAAAAGTGGACGCAAGTGATTGCAGACGCCAAGATCCCGAAACAATAAGCATGACTTGGCGAACGCGACCGTCACAACAGACTAAGGAAATGAGATGACTACAAATTTCTCCCCTAATTTGTCACACATGGGTATCTCGTGTTTTGACATTGACACGATGATTGATTTTTACACCTCGGTCTTTGAGTTGAAGTTGACCGATAAAGGGCCGGGATTTACTTTTCCGTTCATGTTGGCTTTTTTGAGCGCTAATCCAAGCCAACATCACCAACTGGCATTTGCCCAAAATCGACCTGAAGGTGCACCCAGTACCGTGATGCAACTGTCCTTCAAGGTGAACAACCTAGATGATTTGCGTGAAGCGCGACAGCGCGCTTTGAGTAAGGGAGCCACCAAGATGCGTGGTCTTAATCATGGCAATGCCATGTCGATTTACTTCATGGATCCTGAAGAAAACACGGTCGAGGTGTACTTTGATACCCCTTGGTATGTCGCTCAACCACACGGGGACCCCTTGGACCTTGACCGGCCTGATGCCGAAATATGGGCTGAGACTGAAAAAATAGTTCGTGCAGACCCGACATTTATGCCCCTTGATGCCTGGGCAGAGAAAATATTTGGAAAGTAATTTCTAAGCCATTGCATGTGCGCCAAAGAGCAACTTACTTCAAGGCAGAAGATGTTCAGGGCGCAACGATCAAGCGACATCGGGCAGTAATTTTTTTCTTTTCGCGTATTTCTTCGCAGTAGTGCATGGCGCGGCGTTCTCCCTCGGCTGACATCTTAATGAAGACAGAGCACTTGAAGGCGATCTTTTCGCCGTCTGTCGTGCTGTCCCAAGCCGTGGCACAGTGACTGAAATTTGTGAAGTTAGGTTCTTCACGCTTGTACATCAACAGCACAGCGTTCGGAACCTCAGAAAGCCTGATGGTGGGGTAGATGCTCTCTGCGCTGTGGGATGAGCCAGCAAAGCTCAACAGTGTGTAGGCGATCAAAAAAAGACAGCGTTTCATGGGTTAGACCGAGTCTGTTGACAAGTTATAAAGTTTAAGCCTTTGCTGCTGCCAGTCCGGCGTTAGGATGCAAGCTGTTTTGTCTGATCCCTAGAATGGTTGCATGGCCCTCCAACTTCCCTCCCTGAGTGCATTGCGAGCCTTTGAGGCGACGGCGCGTCACCTGAGCTTTACCCGGGCTGCGGTTGAGCTGCATTTGACGCAAACTGCCATCAGCCACCGCATCAAAGAATTAGAAAACCTGCTGGGTGTGCAACTGTTCACGCGTCGCCCCAACGCCATTGCATTGACCGATGTGGGGCGCACCTATCTTGAGCGCATCCGCCCCGCTTTGGCTCAAATTGCAGAAGCCACCAGCAACAGCACCCTGCATCAAGAAAACCATTTGACCGTGACGTGTTTGATCGCCTTTGCCATCAAGTGTTTGGTGCCTGCCTTGGCTGACTTTCGCAGGCGGTATCCAGAAATCAACCTCAGCATCAAGCCTACCTTCATGTCTTACGACGCCAGTCCGCAAGAGTTTGATGTGGCGGTTTGGCACGGTTTGGATGACTGGCCCGATTGGGACGCACAACAAATTTTGCGAGAAGAGAGTTTTCCGGTGTGCACGCCCCAGTTGCTGGCCAATAGCCCGCCTTTGCGGGTACCCGCCGATCTGGCGCTGCACACCATCGTGCGCACTACCTCCACCTTGATCACTGACGAGTGGTCGGCATGGTTGAACTTGGCGGGTGAGGGCCCAACGCACTTCCAGCATGAAATTTCATGTGGCAGTTTGTTTTTGTCGATGTCTGCCACTTTGAACGGCTTGGGCGTGGGCATGAGCCGTACCTCTCTGGTACGCGACGACATTTCGGCCGGGCGCTTGGTCGAACCCTTCAAAGTCAGGTTGCCTTCGCAGTCGTCGTATTACGTGCTCAGCCACCCCGAAAAATCTCAGTGGACCAAGGTCAAGCTGTTCAAGGCGTGGGTGCTGGAGTACTTCGGCGCGCTCAGCCCAGACGCAACATGACCGCCGCCTGTTGCACGGCTTGCACAATTTCTGGATAGGCCCCACAGCGGCACAGGTTGCCACTCAAGTGCTCGCGAATTTCTTCGTCACTGGGGTTGGGGTTGCGTGACAGCAAATCACGGCTCATCAAGATAAAGCCCGGTGTGCAAAAACCGCATTGAAATGCGCCGCACTCAATGAAGGCTTGTTGCACCGCATCGAGCTTGCCGTCCGGGAGCACTTCTTGTTCAATGGTGGTGACCTCGCAGCCTTCGGCCGTGAGGGCTAGCGACAGGCAGCCCGACACGGGTTGGCCGTCAACCATCACGGTGCAGGAGCCGCACAGCCCTTGACCACAGCTTTCGCGTGCACCATACAACTCAAAGCGGTTTCGCAGCGTCTCTAGCAGGGTTTCGTGGGGTGCAATGGCGGTGCTGACGCGCTCACCATTGAGTGTGAAGTGAAGAGGGTGTGTGGCAGTGGTCATGGCGTTCACGGGGTATCAAGGGGTTCACCACGGGCAGCGGCCATGGCACGGTAGATGGCTTCGGGTTTGAGGGGCAAGCTGGTTAAGCGCACACCTACGGCGTCTTCAATGGCTTCGGCCAAGGCCGAGGCCACACCGAAGGTGGCGCTTTCGCCAACGCCCTTGGCGCCAAACGGGCCGTTGCTTTGCTGGGCCTGAGCCACCTCGTTGCCCATGGTTGGCGGTATGTCTTGGATACCCGGAATTTTGTACTCCGAGAACGAGGCGTTACGCAATTGACCGTTTTCGTCAAACACCATCTCTTCAAACATCGAAATGCCGATTTGCATGATGGCCGCGCCACTGATTTGTGTTTCCACAATCTTTGGATTGATGGGGGTGCCGCAGTCGACCACGTTTTCCATGCGCAAAATTTTCACATGGCCTGTTTCGGTGTCGACCTCTACTTCAACACCGCAAGCGCCCACCATCCAGTTGGGTGTGATGTTGTCCGACTGGCCGTTTTCGTAGTTGGGGGGTGTGTAGGCTGGAATAAAGCTGCCCACGCCAATCACATTGCCTGCTTGCATGCCAAATTTCTTTTTCAACAGCGTGGCTGCATTGGCCGGCGAGCTGTCGGTCTCGCCCACTTCGTCGGCCAAGGCGCGCAACTTGAGCAACACGTCTTCGGCCGCCAAGCGCACAGCATGCCCCATGTGAAAGGTGGAACGCGAGCCCAGTGTGGCCATGTCGTAAGGCGTAACTTCGGTGTCGGGGCGAGAGACCTTGATTTTTTCAGCCGCAATACCCAGCACCTCGCCGGCCATCAAGGCAATGGCGGTGTCCGAGCCTTGGCCCATTTCAACGGTGCTCGAATAGACGATGCAACTGCCATCGCCCGACAAATTAATCATCGCCACCGAGGTGGTCGGTGCCACCACGGCTTTGAACCCGAGACCAATGCCACGACCACGTCGCAGCTTGCCCGTGCCGCGCTCAAACGGTTGGTCCCATTTCATGCGACTTGCGGTGCGCTCCAGCACCAAGTGCAATGCCGCTTCATGCATGATCGTGCCGGTGGCTTGGGGGCGTCCGTCACGCAAGAAGTTTTTCAAGCGAAAGGCCACCGGGTCCATCTTGAGCGCACGCGCCATGATGTCTGATTGGCTTTCGTAGGCCCACACCAACTGCGGTATGCCAAACCCGCGGAAAGCTCCAGCAGGTGGCAAGTTGGTGTAGACCGCATACGAGTCCACTTTCACGTTCTCGATGTCGTAGGGCCCGGGCGCCGTAAAGCCAGACTTTTGCGTGACGCGCGGGCCAATGTCGGCTGCGGCACCGCCGTTCCACCACACTTCGCATTCGCGTCCGGTGATGGTGCCGTCTTTGCGCACCGCCGTCTTCATGCGGAAGGTGCTGGCGTGTTTGGTGATGGTAAAAAACTGCTCTTCCATCGTCAGGGCAATCTTGACCGGTCGGCGCGTCATCAGTGC
Source organism: uncultured Burkholderiales bacterium (assembly GCA_903845315.1). Next base: position 837 of record CAIMWY010000352.1, on the reverse strand, counting down.
CAATGCCGTCACCAGTGCTTCGAGCTTGATGTAGAGCTTGGCGCCAAAACCGCCGCCTAAGGTGCCGGTTCGCACACGCACTTGGTTTTCTTGCCAACCCAACAGTCTCGCAATTTCGATGCGAACGAACGATGGACTTTGCGAGGCGGTGTGGATGGTGATCTGTTGATGACCAGGCTCTGCGATCGACACCATGGGCTCCATGGGCGTGTGCATCACCTGTTGGGTGCGGAAGGTGTGCTCAAACACATGGTCTGCTTCGGCAAAGGCTTTGTCGACGTCGCCGCGCTTGAGGTGAAAGTCGAGCGCAATGTTGGTGTTGGATCGACCAGCCAAGTGCTTGAGATCTGGGAATGTGCCCGCGGGCTTGAGCCGCTCATGCACGATGACTTCTGACTTGCCCGCCTCCATCTCGTCAAACACGGCCGGCAACTCTTCATACTCGACCATGATCAGCGCGCAGGCTTCTTCGGCAATGTGTGGGTCATTCGCCAACACCACGGCCACGGGTTCGCCCACATAGTGCACTTTGCCCAATGCCAAGATGGGCTGGTCATGAAAGGCCGGACCGTAGTAGGGGTCTGGGATGATCCGCAAAATGTCTTGTCCGGTCACCACCGAGTGCACGCCGGGCAGGTTGACTGCAGCGCTCACGTCAATGCCACGGATGTAGCCGTGGGCCACGGTGCTGCGCAAGATCTTGCCGGTGAGCATGCGTGGCAACACCAGGTTGTGGGTGTAGTCGGCGCGTCCTGTGACCTTGGCGTGGGACTCTAAGCGCGACACCGATCGGCCCACTTGGCCTTGTGGACTGGTTTTAAAAGCTGTGGTGGTGCT
>CAIMWY010000351.1 GCA_903845315.1 uncultured Burkholderiales bacterium | reverse complement strand
CGCAAGTCTTCGTCGCGGAAGCACTTGGTGATTTGGTAGTAACGGTCGTAACCAGCCACCATCAACAATTGTTTGAACAACTGGGGGGACTGGGGCAGCGCAAAGAAATGGCCATCGTGCACACGGCTAGGCACCAAATAATCGCGCGCGCCTTCGGGGGTGCTCTTGGTGAGCATAGGGGTTTCGATATCAACAAACCCATTGGCATCCAAAAATTTGCGGACTTCCATCGACACACGATAGCGCAGCATCAGATTGTTTTGCATGTACGGACGACGCAAGTCCAGCACGCGGTGCGTGAGACGCGTGGTCTCGGACAGGTTGTCGTCATCAATTTGAAAGGGGGGCGTGACCGATGCGTTGAGCACGATCAATTCATGGCACAGCACTTCGATCTTGCCGCTCTTGAGATTGTCGTTGGTGGTGCCTTCAGGACGCGCACGCACCAAGCCTTTGACCTGGATACAGAATTCATTGCGCACGTCTTCTGCCACCTTGAACATTTCTGGACGGTCCGGGTCGCACACCACTTGCACATACCCTTCGCGGTCGCGCAAGTCGATGAAGATCACGCCGCCGTGGTCCCGCCGACGGTTAACCCAGCCACACAAGCTAACTGTTTGACCATTCAGGTCTTCGGTCACCAGACCGCAATAGTGGGAACGCATTGCCATGTTCAATTACTCTTTGTTTGAATTGGAGTGGTACCGGGCGACACAGCGCCCATCGAGATCACATAAGTCAGGGCTTCATCCACGCTCAGGTCAAGCTCTTTGACTTCCGAGCGCAGAACCACCAAAAAGAAGCCACTGGTGGGGTTGGGCGTGGTTGGCACATACACGCTGACATAGTCGCCGGGCAACTTGTCTGCAATTTCACCCGTGGGCGTACCCGTTTGGAACGCAATGGTCCACACACCCTCGCGTGGGTACTGCACCAGCAGAGCTTGGCGAAACGCATTGCCATTGCTGGAAAACAAGGTGTCCGATACTTTTTTGACGCTGGTGTAGATGGACTTGACGATGGGGATGTGGGCGAACAGTTTGTCCCACTGCTTGACCCACCAACGCCCTGCCACGTTGGAGACCAAAGCGCCGGTGATCAGCAGTCCAAAAAACACCAAGACCACGCCCAAGCCTGTGATGTCGCGCAACTCAGCCAAGGTCTCGTGAGACACCACCGATGACACGGTATTGATGAACATACCGTCCATCACACCGACCAGCCAAGTCAACACCCAGACCGTGATGGCCAAAGGCGTCCAGACCAACAAGCCGGCGAGCAGGTATTTTTTAAGTGGCATGGTGTGGTGTGCAGTGAGGGAGCAAAAGGTTCAATGGCAGGCGCAAGAGGCACCGCAACCACCAGCGGCCGCTGATGAAGTGGCCGCAGCAGGCGCATCCCCTGAGCTTGGCGCAGTAACGGGCGCGGCAACAGCGTCACCCCCCGCGGCAGGTGCAACTGGGGCTGCTGAGGCGCTACCTGAACCGCCTTTGAAGTCGGTGGCATACCAACCCGAACCTTTGAGTTGAAACCCCGCAGCGGTAAGCTGTTTGGTGAATGTAGGTTTGCCGCACTCTGGGCAATCGGTCAGAGGGGAATCAGAGATTTTTTGCAAAACGTCCTTGGCATGGCCGCAAGACCCGCATTTGTAAGCGTAGATAGGCATAGCTGAAGGATGAGTAAAACCCGCAATTATAGGCGGTGACCCCATCTTCAAGACCCCGTGGCCGGGACAGATAGCAGCGCATCAAAGCGGCTCAGGCGGTGGCTATTGGGTGGTGGCTGGCGTGGGTATTGCGAATGGCCTGCGGGCCCAAAGACCCGCCAAACATGCCAACCAAACTCGCCATCAACCCTGCCAGTTGCGCAGGAAACTCCTCGCCTGCAGGCGTGAACATGAACAAGACCCAAGTCAGCAAGCCCAACAGGATGGCAAAGATGGCCCCCTGGGTGGTGGCACGAGGCCAATACAAGCCAAATACCAAAGGCACAAAGGCCCCGACCAAAGGCACTTGGTAGGCCCCCGACACCATTTCGTAAATCGAGGTGCCTTGCATGGCAATGGCGTAACACAGCACCAACGCACTGAACACCAACACGGTTACCCGCATGGCACGTAACTCTTGCTTGTCAGTTTGGTGTGGATGAAATTGGCGCCAAATGTTTTCGGTAAAGGTCACGCTAGGCGCCAGCAAGGTGGCCGAGGCGCACGATTTGATGGCCGACAACAGAGCCCCAAAAAACAGCACCTGCATGACAAATGGCATGTGCTCCATCACCAAGGTGGGCAATACTTTTTGGGGGTCTTGGGCGATCAATGCGGCGGCCTTCTCCGGCATGATGAGCATGGCACTGACTACCAAGAACATCGGCACAAATGCAAACACGATGTAGCAAATGCCCCCAATCACTGGGCCGTGGGTGGCAGCCTTGACGCTGTTGGCAGACATCACGCGCTGAAACACATCTTGTTGCGGAATAGACCCAAACATGATGGTGATGGCGGCGGCCAAGAAAAACACCATGTCTTTGAAGTTGGGCTCAGGCCAAAACTTGAACATGTCTTGGCTGATGGCCAAAGCCAACACCTTGTCGGCACCACCCGCTTGGTCGGCCGCAAACACCGCAAGAATCGACAACCCCACCACCAAGATGATCATTTGGATGAAGTCGGTGACGGCCACAGACCACATGCCACCAAACAAGGTGTAAGCCAAGATCGACACCACGCCAATCACCATACCCAGGGGGATGCTGATGACCTCGTTAGACAACACATTGAACACCAGCCCTAAGGCGGTCACTTGCGCCGACACCCAACCCAAGTAGCTGACCATGATGATCAACGAGCAGGCCACTTCCACCGTTCGTCCGTATCGCTCGCGGTAATAGTCACTGATGGTGAGCAAGGTCATACGGTAGAGCTTGCCAGCGAAAAACAGCCCGACCAAAATCAAACAAAAGCCAGCCCCGAAAGGGTCTTCCACCACGCCATGCAAACCACCGTTGACAAACTTGGCGGGAATACCCAGCACGGTTTCAGAGCCAAACCACGTAGCAAAGGTGGTTGTCACGATCATGGCCAAAGGTAAGTGCCGCCCCGCAATGGCAAAGTCTGCCGAATTTTTCACCCGCTTGGCGGCCATCAAACCAATCGCAATGGTGACCAGTAAATAGACAATGACAAGTGTGAGCAGCACGGGCCAAACTCCTTTGGAAAACTCAGAAATGCGGATGTATGTGAACCAACAATTGCATCACCACCAAGCCCACCACAAAGCCCACGCCACTCCACATCAGGCGTTGCAATAGGCGGTTGGTGCGACGTTGCTCATTGATCAGTGTTTGCAACTGCGGGTTTGCGTCACTTTGGCGATGCTTTAGAAAGTCATGCACCAGTCGTGGTAACTCAGGCAGTAATTTGGCATAGCGTGGCGCCTCAGCCACCAGTTGGTTCCACAGTTTTTTGGGGCCCACTTGGTCGAGCATCCACTTTTCCAAGAAAGGCTTGGCCGTGCTCCACAAATCCAACTCCGGGTCCAACTGTCGGCCCAAACCTTCGATATTGAGCAAGGTTTTTTGCAACAGCACGAGTTGCGGCTGAATCTCAACATTGAAACGGCGTGAGGTTTGGAATAAACGCATCAACACCAAACCTAAAGAAATTTCTTTCAACGGGCGATCAAAATAAGGCTCGCAGACTGAACGTATCGCTGACTCCAACTCGTCCACACGGGTGTCTGCCGGCACCCAGCCCGACTCGACATGCAACTCCGCAACCCGCTTGTAGTCGCGGCGAAAGAAGGCCGTGAAGTTTTGTGCCAAATACTCTTTATCAAATTCGGTCAACGTGCCGACGATGCCAAAGTCTAGTGAGACATAACGACCAAAAGTGGCGGGGTCAATACTGACTTGAATGTTGCCCGGGTGCATGTCGGCATGAAAGAACCCATCACGAAACACCTGAGTAAAGAAGATGGTCACGCCGTCGCGCGCGAGTTTTGGAATATCCACACCGGCTTCACGCAAGCGATCCACTTGGCTTATGGGTACGCCATTCATGCGCTCCATCACAATCACGTCGGTGTAGCAGTAGTCCCACAACATCTCTGGGATCAAAACCAGATTGAGACCTTCCATGTTGCGACGCAATTGCGCGGCATTGGCGGCCTCTCGCACCAAATCCAATTCGTCGTGCAGGTATTTGTCAAACTCGGCGACCACTTCACGCGGCTTCAAACGCTTGCCGTCAGCAGACAAACGGTCGACCCAAGCCGCCATCATGCGCATCAAGCTCAGGTCTTTGTCGATCACCGTGAGCATGCCCGGACGCAGCACCTTGACCGCCACATCACGCAACTGACCATGGCGATCTTTGGCGACCGCAAAGTGCACTTGGGCAATAGAGGCACTGGCCACAGGTTGATGGGTGAATTCAACAAACACATCCGCCAACGGTCGGCCAAAAGCACGCTCAATGGTCGCCACCGCAACACTAGAGGGGAAAGGCGGCACACGGTCTTGTAACAACGCCAACTCATCGGCAATGTCAGGCGGCAACAAATCGCGCCGTGTGGACAAAACTTGTCCAAATTTCACAAAGATAGGGCCTAGGTGTTCCAGCGCTTCGCGCAAACGCTGACCGCGAGGTGCACGCAAGTCGCGCCCCACTGACACAATGCGTGCCAGCAAGCGCAAGCCTGGTGTTTGGAAACTGTTCAACACCAACTCGTCTAAACCGTAGCGCAATACGATGAAGACGATGTACACACCGCGAAACAATCGTGTCATGACGGTGCCTTAGGCGTAGAGGGTTGTTGCACAAAGTCACGCAGGGCATCTACCCCGCGACGGCCGATTTGCGCCAGCGTGTGTGCAGGAGCGTCGCCAATCAATCGTGCCAAATCTTCTTCCGGATCCCAACGCACATGGTCAATTAGCCAATTCACTTCGGCGGCCAACTGCACGTCTCCCTCAATGCGAATGGCCGGCTTATCGCCTTGCAAGACGGTTCGGGCCAAGGCAAAAGGCGATGGCTCACTGACTCGCAACACCAAGTCTGGCGTTTTGCCCGCTTGCTCGGCAGGCGCCAAGTCCAGCAAGCCTGCAGGCGTGAATTGGCATTGAAACACTTGATCACGCCAATGCAGTTGTACGCAACGCCCACGTTGACGCTGCAAGCGCTCACGCGCCACAGGCTCTTGCATCAACACATGGTTAAGAAACAACACCACCCGCTGTTGCACCTCTTGCACCGCCCAAGGCGGTGGCATCAAAGCTTGGGGTAGATCGGCGGGAAGGTTCGCACGCAGATTGTCTGCGGCATCACTCAACCAAGAAAAAGGGGACTGTGTGGCCATAGTCCCCAATTATTCCTTGTATTTGCTCGTCTCTTGGGACGGCCAAGCTTGTCGGCCCTGCTTATTGCAGAGCTTGAACGCCCGCCACCAACCAACCTAGGCTGCCATCTTTGGGTTTGGTCATGTTCCAGACTTCGCGGAAGGGTGTAGGGCCCGCAGAGGGTTCTTCACGTATCAAGCCTGAAAACTCAACGCTGGCCATGTAAGTAGCCCCAGCATCCTCGATGCCCAGCAATTGGGCGTCCAACATCACCACCTCGGTGTGGTTGGGTTGACCGCTGGAGGTGGTTTCGCGCTCAGCCAGTTGAGCTTTGATTTCTTCAACCATGCTGTCGGTCATCATCGAGCGCAAAGCGGAGATGTCTGAGCGGTCCCAAGCTAGCTGCAAAGTCATGAAGTTTTGCTTGGCTGCGTTGACGAAGCCCACGGTGTCAAACCCAGCTGGCACACCCCACATTGGGTTAGCACCCAAGGCAGCGCCAATCATCGAGCCGCCTGCAGTCGGCGCAAAATCGGAGTGCGTGTCCACAGGACGGGCTGAAGAATCATTGCCCACGTTTTTGGGGTTGTACTGAGGCAAGGCGCTGGGGTTAGTCGGTGCGCCAGCACCTTCAAAGGCATACGGGCTGGTGTTGGCGGCTGCGGGCTCTTGGCGACGGCGCATGACCATGCCAATGACCATCATGACCACCAAGGCGATCAAACCAAACATCAAAAATTGACCAAATTCAGCACCAAAACCCATTGAGTGAGCCAACCAAGCCAGGCCCAAGCCAGCTGCTAGGCCACCAATCATTCCGCCCATACCACCAAAACGGCTGGGCGCAGCTGCGGGGGCAGCAGGCGCTGCTGGTGCGGCATTGGGTGTGGCAGCCGGAGTAGGCTTGGCTGCTTCGCGCTGAGTCACGTTGCTGGACTGCTGTCCCGTGGATTTACCTCCCCCTAAGCGCTTAGCGGCCTCAGCATGCATGATGGCAAATGCCATGGCCAACACAAAAATGGTTGTGAAAAGTTTTTTCATCGTCTCGTCTCCGGTTGTCTCAATGTATTAGCACTTGATTCCAACATGAAGTGCCACAACGCCGGCGCTCATGTTGTGAAAGTCCACATGGCCAAAGCCATTTTGTTTCATAAGGGATTTCAATTCCTCTTGGCCAGGGTGCATGCGGATGGACTCGGCCAGGTAGCGGTAGCTGGCGTCGTCACCCGCCACCAACTTGCCTAGCTTGGGCAAGATGTTGAAGGAGTACCAGTCGTAGGCTTTCTCCAAGGGCTTGGTCACTTTGGAGAACTCCAACACCAGCAATTTGCCGTTGGGTTTGAGCACGCGGCACATCTCTTTGAGGGCCTCGTCTTTGTGCGTCATATTGCGCAAGCCAAAGGCCACGCTCACCACATCAAAGTGGTTGTCGGGGAAAGGCAATTTTTCGGCATCGCACACCAAGGTGGGCAATACCACGCCGTGATCGATCAACCGGTCGCGCCCTGTGCGCAACATGGCTTCATTGATGTCGGTGTGAACCACGCGACCGGTTTTACCCACTTCTTTGGCAAAGGCCATGGCCAAGTCGCCCGTGCCGCCTGCAATGTCGAGGACTTGGTGGCCCTCGCGCAGGTCAGCCACCATCACGGTGTAACGCTTCCAAACACGGTGCAAGCCCATGGACATCAGGTCGTTCATGACGTCGTACTTGGACGCCACCGAGTCAAACACACCACGCACGTGACGGGCTTTTTCTTTTTCGTCAACCGTTTTGAAACCGAAGTGGGTGCTGCTCATATTTGTCAATGGTATCAGTGTGTGTGACCGCAGCCCGGGCCTGCAGCCTCAGACATTGGCGCGTCTCGCGTCACGCCCGCTTCGCCCAATCGGCGTTCATAGTCAGCCCACAACTGGCCTTGCTGAGCGCCCAAAAAGTAAAGGTATTCCCACGAGAAGATGCCCGTGTCGTGCCCATCGCTGAAGCTGGGTTGCACGGCGTAGTTGCCGATCGGGGCCAACTCGGTCAAGGTGACATCGCGCTTGCCGGTTTGAAGCACCTCTTGGCCCGGTCCGTGGCCCTGCACTTCAGCCGATGGGCTATAGATGCGCATCAGTTCAAACGGCAGGCGAAACGAAGCGCCGTCAGAAAAGCTCACCTCCAGCACACGGGTGGCGCCGTGCACAGTGATGTCTAGCGGGGTTGGGGTGTTTTTGTCTAAACCAGCCATGGTGTGAACTCCTGATTTAGACCAACACGCGCTCAATGCCACCGGCATTGGCTTGGGCCACATAGGTGGGCATCCACTGCTCACCCAAAATTTTGCGGGCCATCTCGACCACAATGTAGTCGGCTTCGAGCAACCCGTTTTGCAAGTCGTCGCCGAAACGGCTCAGGCCCTGCAGGCAGCTCGGGCAGCTGGTCAAGATTTTGACGTTGCCCGTGACATCGCCCGTGATCGCACGCAAGGTGGTTTCGTCTTTGCGGATTTCTTCTTCCTTGCGAAAACGCACCTGAGTGGCAATGTCGGGTCGCGTCACGCCCAGCGTTCCCGATTCGCCGCAACAACGGTCGCTCTTGAGCACGGTGTTTCCCACCAACGACTTGACCGTTTTCATTGGGTCTTGCTGCTTCATCGGGCTGTGGCAGGGGTCGTGGTACAGATAGGCACCTTGCTGGCTGGTGTCAAGGGTGATGTTTCTCTCTAGCAGGTACTCATGGATATCGACGATGCGGCAACCTGGGAAGATTTTGTCGAACTCATAGCCCTGCAACTGGTCAAAACAAGTACCGCAGCTCACCACCACGGTTTTGATGTCCAGATAGTTGAGCGTGTTGGCCACGCGGTGAAACAGCACGCGGTTGTCGGTGATGATTTTTTCAGCCTTGTCAAACTGACCACTGCCGCGCTGGGGATAACCGCAACACAAGTAGCCAGGGGGCAAGACGGTTTGAACGCCGGCATGCCACAGCATGGCTTGGGTGGCCAAACCCACTTGGCTGAACAAACGCTCAGACCCACACCCCGGGAAATAGAACACAGCCTCGGTGTCAGCGTTGGTGGTCTTGGGGTTGCGAATGATGGGCACGTAATCTTTGTCTTCGATGTCCAACAAAGCACGGGCAGTTTTGTTGGGCAAACCTCCCGGCATTTTTTTGTTGATGAAGTGAATCACTTGTTCTTTGATGGGCGCGACCCCCACCGAAGCCGGCGGCGAATTGGTTTGCTTGCGGGCCACCAGCTTCAACACATCGTTGGCCATACGCTGAAGCTTCATGCCCACACCCACCATGCCGGCGCGCACCAGCTTGATGGTTTCTGGGTTGGTGGCGTTGAGCATCAACATGGCCGCAGCATTGCCGGGGCGAAAAGACTTTTGCCCCATCTTGCGCAGCAAATTGCGCATATTCATGGAGACATCACCAAAGTCGATGTTGACCGGACAAGGTGTCAAACACTTGTGGCACACGGTGCAGTGGTCGGCCACGTCCTCAAACTCTTGCCAGTGCTTGATGGACACACCACGGCGGGTTAGTTCTTCGTACAAAAAGGCTTCCACCAACAGCGAGGTGGCCAAAATCTTGTTGCGCGGGCTGTAGAGCAAATTGGCGCGGGGCACATGGGTGGCACACACAGGCTTGCACTTGCCGCAACGCAAGCAGTCTTTGACGCTGGCGGCGATGGCCCCAATGTCGGACTGCTGCATGATCAGTGACTCATGCCCCATCAAGCCAAAGCTAGGGGTGTAGGCCTGACTCAAGTCAGCGTGACGCAGGTGGACATCGGCGTCGTTGTTGCGCAGCAGCTTGCCTTTGTTGAAGCGCCCTTCGGGGTCAACACGGGCTTTGTAATCTGCAAAAGGTTGTAACTCGGCGTCGGTCAAAAACGCCAGCTTGGTGATGCCAATGCCGTGTTCGCCCGAGATCACGCCGTCGAGCGAACGCGCCAAGGTCATGATGCGCGCGACCGCTTCATGGGCGGTTTGCAGCATGACGTAGTCGTCGCTATTGACGGGAATGTTGGTGTGCACATTGCCGTCGCCAGCGTGCATGTGCAGGGCCACCCAGACGCGCCCTTTGAGCACACGTTGGTGAATGGCGTTGCACTCCTCCAAGATCGGCAAAAAGGCACCCCCGGTGAAGATGTTTTGCAAGACGTCGCGAATCTGGGTCTTCCAGCTGGCGCGCAAGCTGTGGTCTTGCAAAGGCACGAACAAAGCATCGCAGTCGCGCAGCCACTGTTGCCACAAGCCACGCACCTCGGCAATCAGGGACCGGGCTTGGGTGACACGGTCTTCAAGCAACTCGGGCGAGGCGATGTCAGCCGCATCGTCCGATTTACCCAGAGGAAGATGACCAAGAGCAAAAAATTCGTCCAGCGCATCGCACAAAGCAATTTTGTTGCGCAGCGACAGTTCGATGTTGATGCGCTCAATGCCGTCGGTGTATTCGGCCATGCGCGGCAACGGAATGACCACGTCTTCGTTGATCTTGAAGGCGTTGGTGTGGCGGCTGATGGCGGCTGTGCGCTTGCGATCGAGCCAGAATTTTTTACGGGCTTCAGCGCTGATGGCCACAAAGCCTTCGCCGCTGCGCGAATTGGCCAAGCGCACCACCTCAGAGGTCACGCGTGCCACCGCATCGGCGTCGTCACCGGCGATGTCCCCAATCAACACCATCTTGGGCAAGCCGCCGCGTTTGCTCTTGGTGGCATAGCCCACGGCGCGCAAGTAGCGGTCATCCAAATGCTCCAAGCCAGCCAGCAACACCCCACTGCGTTTTTGCTCGGCAAACATGAAGTCTTTGATGTCCACGATGCTGGGCACCGCGTCTTTGGCATTGCCAAAGAACTCCATGCACACCGTGCGGGTGTGCTGGGGCATGCGATGCAAGATCCATCGAGCACTGGTGATCAAGCCGTCGCAGCCTTCTTTTTGAATGCCAGGCAAGCCACTCAAAAACTTGTCGGTGACGTCTTTGCCCAACCCTTCTTTACGAAACGATGGGCCCGGAATGTCCAAGCGTTCTTGGCGAATGGGCGTTTTGCCATCGGCCTCGAAATACTGCAAGTCAAAGCTGGCCATCTCGGCATCGTGGATCTTGCCCAAGTTATGCCCCACGCGGGTGACTTCAAGCCACTGCGCATCAGGGGTTACCATGCGCCAACTGGCCAGGTTGTCCAGCGCTGTGCCCCAGAGCACGGCCTTTTTACCACCCGCATTCATGGCAACGTTGCCGCCAATGCACGAGGCTTCGGCCGATGTCGGGTCTACCGCAAACACAAAGCCCGCGCGCTCGGCTGCATCGGCCACGCGTTGCGTGACCACACCCGCTTCGGTCCAGATGGTGGGTACCGGGTGATCCACGCCTGGCAGGGCACGCACATCCACATCAGACATGGCTTCGAGTTTTTCGGTATTGATGACCGCGCTCTTCCAAGTCAGCGGAATGGCACCGCCGGTGTAGCCCGTGCCGCCACCACGCGGGACGATGGTGAGGCCCAAATCGATGCAGTCTTTGACCATCTTGGCCATTTCGGCTTCGGTGTCAGGCGTTAGCACGACAAACGGGTACTCGACCCGCCAGTCGGTCGCGTCGGTCACATGAGACACGCGCGACAAAGCGTCGAATTTAATGTTGTCGGCAGCGGTGTGTTTGTTGAGCAAGCGCTCGGTTTTTTTGCGCAAAGCCGTAATGGCGTCAAACTGGACATTAAAAGCCTCCACGGCGCTCGATGCCACCGACAACAACTGACCAACGAGTGCGTCGCGCTCAGCATCTTCTGCGGGGGTGCGGCGCCGCTGCACTTCGCCCAGGCGATGGTGCAAAGCCTCCACCAGCTGGAAACGACGTTTCGGGTTATCGAGCAAGTCGTCTTGCAAGTAGGGGTTGCGCTGGACCACCCAGATGTCACCCAACACCTCGTAGAGCATGCGGGCCGAACGGCCCGTGCGGCGTTCTTGGCGCAAGCGCAGCAACAAGTCCCAGGCCTGAGCGCCGAGCAAGCGCAGCACGATTTCGCGGTCAGAAAACGAGGTGTAGTTGTAAGGGATTTCGCGCAGCCGGGGGCTCTCTTCGGCCAAGGAAAGCAGATGATTCAGCGAGGTGGGAGCATTCATTTTGGAGGGTGCGCGAGAGGGGTTTGAATGTTACCGCAGGGCACCACAGCCCTACGGCTTGTGCGCCATTCAGCGGCGCCAGGCTTGGCACATCAGCCATTGGCAGGAAGCAGACACTAACGCCAAGGCGCCCCAGGTGGCCATCTTGCCGTCCACACCCCACAGGGCCAGCCCGCCCAGCAACACGGCCACACCTAGCAGACCGTTGACCAGCACTTGTGCGCGCATAGACCAAGGGGCTCTGGGTAGGCCCAAGGGCCCCATGGCGCGCGCACAGACGGCACACAGCAGTGCCAGACACCACGCTGGCGCCATGAAATTGAGGGCGTGAAACAGTTGCTCGTAAGGGCTCATCGGTAAATTTTATAATCGACAGTTATGGCAGTCTGGGCTCTTGGCCTCAATCACAACACAGCTCCGCTCGACCTGCGGGGTCGATTTGCATTTGCGGTCGACCAAATGGGGCCCAGCCTCACCACGCTGCGCAGCACCTTCACAGGCGACACTGAGGTGGCGATTTTGTCCACCTGCAACCGCACCGAGATCTACGGAGCCGGCTCGCACAACCAAATGCAACAGACATTGGCTTGGCTGGCACAGTCGGGCGGCGTGCCGATGGACGCCTTGCTTGGACATACCTATGAGCTATCTGAGAGCGAAGCGGCGCGCCACGCTTTTCGCGTGGCCAGCGGCTTGGATTCCATGGTCTTGGGCGAGCCACAAATTCTTGGGCAAATGAAGGACGCGGTGCGTGCCGCCTCTGAAGCTGGCGCCTTGGGCACCACCCTGAATCAACTGTTCCAGCGCACTTTTGCTGTGGCTAAAGAAGTGCGCAGCTCGACAGAAATTGGCGCCCATTCCATCAGCATGGCTGCAGCTGCCGTGCACTTGGCTGGCCAACTGTTTGAAGACCTGGCCCAAACCAAAGTGTTGTTTGTGGGTGCCGGCGAAATGGTTGAGCTGTGCGCGACCCACTTCGCGGCCAAACAGCCCAAAACCTTGGCAATTGCCAACCGCACCTTGGAGCGCGGTGAAAAACTGGCCTTGCAATTTGGCGGCGAGGTGATGCGCCTGTCAGACCTGCCACAACGCTTGCATGAGTTTGACATCGTCGTCAGTTGCACAGCCAGCACCCTGCCCTTGATTGGCTTGGGGGCCGTAGAACGCGCACTGCGACAACGCAAGCACCGCCCCATGTTCATGGTCGACTTGGCCGTGCCACGCGACATCGAGCCTGAGGTGAAGTCGCTGGAAGACGTCTACCTCTACACCGTGGACGATTTGTCAGAAGTCGTGCAAACCGGCCAAGCCAACCGTCAGGCGGCGGTGGCACAGGCCGAAGCCATCATCGACGTGGGTGTACAAAACTTTGTCCATTGGTTGGAGCAGCGCAGCAACGTGCCGCTGATTCAACAACTCAACGCCCAAACCGAAGCCTGGCGTCATGCCGAATTGGCTCGTGCCCGCAAGCTGCTAGCCAAGGGCGACGCCGTGGACGTGGTGCTTGAAGCCCTATCGCGTGGCTTGACCCAAAAAATGCTCCATGGCGCCATGGCTGAGTTGCATGCCAGCGACCTCAAAGCACGTGAACAAGCGCGCCATGCGATTGAACATTTCTTTTTGCGCAGCAAACCATGAACGCGCACCTTGAGCATCGCGTGGTGTTGCTGCCCTTGCTTGGCTTGACCCAGCGCGAGCTTTGAACATGAAAGCTTTTCTGCGCGCTCAACTCGAGCGCTACGCCCAACGCCTGGCCGAGCTGGACTTTTTGTTGTCACGCGAAGACATCATGAAGGACATGACCCAGTTCTTGGCTTTGTCACGCGAGCACACCGATGTCACGGCAACCGCCGGCCGTTATGCGCGCTACCAACAGCGTGAATCAGACCTGCAAGCGGCGCAGCAGATGCTGCAAGATGGTGGCGATGAGCCCGAGATGCGGGCCATGGCAGATGAAGAAGTTGCCCACGCCCAAGCCGAGCTGGTCCAGCTGGAAACCGAGTTGCAGCGCATGCTGCTGCCCAAAGACCCGGATGACGCACGCCCCGCATTTTTGGAAATCCGCGCGGGCACAGGCGGCGATGAGTCGGCCTTGTTTGCGGCCGACTTGTTACGCATGTACACCCGCTATGCCGAGCGTCAGGGCTGGCGCACCGAACTGGTGAGCGAGTCACCCAGCGACTTGGGCGGCTACAAAGAAGTGGTGGTGAGGCTGGAGAGCACCAGCGGGACAGACGGTGTTTACGGGCAGCTTAAATTCGAATCTGGCGGCCACCGCGTGCAACGCGTACCCGCTACCGAAACCCAAGGCCGCATCCACACCAGCGCCTGCACGGTGGCGGTGATGCCCGAGCCCGATGAGGCACAAGCGGTCAAGATCAACCCGGCAGACCTGCGAATCGACACCTACCGCGCCAGCGGTGCGGGTGGCCAGCACATCAACAAGACCGATTCGGCGGTGCGCATCACCCACTTACCCACTGGCATCGTGGCCGAATGCCAAGACGGACGCAGCCAGCACAGCAACAAAGCCCAGGCCCTGAGGGTGTTGACCGCACGTATCCAAGAAAAAGAACGCAGCGAGCGAGCCGCCAAAGACGCCGCTTTGCGCAAAGGCTTGATTGGCAGTGGTGACCGCAGCGACCGCATTCGTACCTACAACTTTCCGCAGGGGCGATGGAGCGACCACCGCATCAACCTGACGCTGTACAAGCTCAACCTGATCATGGAGGGCGATCTGACCGAACCCCTGCAAGCCTTACGGCACGCCCATGAAGCCGAGCAACTGCAAGCGCTGGACCCCGGCTACGCATGACGCAGCTTCAAGCACCGCTCACGGCTCAACCCCCTGCCACCGTGCAGGCTGCTTTGCATTGGGCGCTACAACAAGGCGTGACCCGCTTAGAAGCCCAAGTTTTGCTGCTGCACAGCGTGGGCCGCGCCCTGCATGACCGCGCTTGGCTGCTCAGCCACAGCTGCGACACCCTTGCCCCGCAGCAGAATTTTGCTTTTCAAGCGCAGGTGACACGACGCTTGGCGCATGAACCGGTGGCCTACATCACCGGGCAAAAAGAATTTTTTGGCCTTCCTCTTCTGGTGGATGCGCGTGTGCTCGACCCCCGCCCGGACACCGAGTTGCTGGTGGAATGGGCCTTGAGCTGCTTGGCCGATGTTCCCTCACCGCAAGTGGTGGACCTGGGCACAGGCAGCGGCGCCATTGCCTTGGGACTGAAACACAACCGCCCCGAGGCCCAGGTCTGGGCGGTTGACCTGAGCGCTGACGCGCTGGCCGTGGCACTGGCCAATGCCGAACGACTGGACTTGGCCATCACATGGCGCCAGGGCTCGTGGTGTGCACCGCTGGGCGACGCACAGTTTGACGCCATCGTGTCCAACCCACCTTATGTGGCAGAAAATGACCCGCACTTGCAAACCTTGCAGCATGAGCCCTTGCAGGCTTTGGCCGCAGGTCCCGACGGTTTGAACGACATTAGAGAGATCGTGCAACAAGCGGGGTCACATCTTCGACCCGGCGGCTGGCTGCTGTTAGAGCACGGCTTTGACCAAGCGCTGGCCGTGCATGATCTGTTGCTTAACGCTGGGTTTGAACAGGTGCAAAGCCGTCCGGACCTTGCGGGCATCTTGCGCTGCACCGGCGGGCGCTCGGCGACAATGAAATAATCTGCTTTTAGTTTGGAGGGCGACGATGAGTGAAGTACAACAACGCATTGATGAGTTGGTCAAGGGCAACGAGGTGCTGCTGTTCATGAAAGGCAGCGCAAGCTTCCCCATGTGCGGCTTCTCGGGCCGTGCGATTCAAGTTTTGAAGGCCTGTGGCGTCGAGCCCAAAGCCATCAAAACCGTGAACGTGCTGGATGACGCCGAGATTCGCCAAGGCATCAAGGAATACAGCAATTGGCCGACCATTCCACAGCTGTATGTCAAGGGCGAGTTCATCGGTGGCTCAGACATCATGATGGAGATGTATGAGTCCGGCGAGCTGGCCAAGGCCTTGAACGGCTAAAACACCCATCCTGCTAGCGAGGTCGCCAGGCCTTGCTGGCTGAGAGCACTGCCGTGGGGTAAGCGCTTTGCCCACGGCTGCCGTTGTAGCGCCCGAGCGCCAGCACCCAATCGCCACGCTCCAAGTTGAGGTAGTGACGCAAGATCACGCAACCAAAGCGCACATTCGCCTGAGCATGAAACAGCTGGCTGGTATCGCCGTCTGACAGCACATGCGTCCAAAACGGCATCACCTGCATGTAGCCGCGCGCGCCTGCGCTGCTGATGGCAAATTTTCTGAATCCACTCTCCACCTGAATCAGCCCCAGCACCAAGGCTGGGTCGAGGCCTGCGCGCTGGCTCTCGTACCAGACGGTATGCAAAAACTCACTCTGCAAGCTGTCGGCATCAAGTTCATGGCCGGGTGCGGGCGTTGTGCGTACCGCGTCTGCCTGTGCGCGCGAACCGGGCTGGCCTCTTGGGCGCAGGCGTTGTCGCAACATGCCTTGGGTGTGCCCTAGCCAAGCCGCAAAGGCTTGCTCTGACTGCGCGTCGGCATGCACCAGCTCGGGCGGGCCTTGCTGCGCGATAGCCGCACTTAAAGCAGAACGAACAGCATCAGCCAGCGGTTCTTCGCGCTGGGGGCCGGCCGAGGCCCAGCACGCAGTCAAAGCGCACAACAATCCCAAGAGTGACTGACGCATCCAGACAGCGACAGGCACGTTGCGTTTCACAGGCTGAGCTTAGCCTTCACAAAGGCCAGCACATCAGCGGCAGGCACTTTGGCGGCCTCAGGATCACGGCGGTGTTGGTATTCCACCAAGCCGTCTTTGAGGCCTTTGTCGCCGATGGTGACGCGATGCGGCACGCCAATGAGTTCCCAGTCGGCAAACATGGCACCAGGGCGCTCGCCACGGTCGTCCAAGATAACGTCCACGCCTGCGGTCATGAGGTCTGCATAGAGCTGTTCAGCTGCCGCTTTGACGTCTGCGCTGCGGTCCATGCCAATGGGACAAATGACCACGGTGAAGGGGGCGATGGCATCGGGCCAAATGATGCCTCGTTCGTCATGGTTTTGTTCAATGGCCGCCGCTGGCAAGCGGGTGATGCCAATGCCGTAGCAACCCATTTCCATGAACTGTGGTTTGCCGGTTTCATCCAGGAAAGTGGCGTTCATGGCTTGGCTGTATTTGGTGCCTAAGTAGAAGATGTGGCCCACTTCGATGCCCCGTTCAATGGCCAACACGCCTTGGCCGTCAGGCGAGGGGTCGCCCGCTACCACGTTGCGCAGGTCGGCCACGAGGTCGGGCTCGGGGAGGTCACGGCCCCAGTTGACGCCGGTGTTGTGAAAGTCCACCTCGTTCGCACCACACACCCAGTTGCTCATCACGGCCACGTCGCGGTCTGCCACCACTTTGAGAGGCTGTTTTAAATTGACGGGCCCCAAGTAGCCGGGCTTGCAACCAAAGTGTTCGTCAATTTCAGCGCCAGTTGCAAAACGCAAGCCGCCTTCAAAACCCGGCAATTTGCCCACTTTGACTTCGTTCATGTCATGGTCGCCGCGCAAGAGCAAGAGCCACACTTGCGATTTGACGACTTCGCCTGTGTCATTGAGGGTATCCGTCGCCAACACCAGCGATTTAACGGTGGTGTTTAAAGGCACATTCAGCAAAGCAGCCACGTCTTCGCAAGTGCTTTTGCCTGGCGTGGCGGTTTGGGTGAGTGCTTGCGTGGCCGCACCTCGGGCTTGCGCGGGTGCCAGGGCCTCGGCTTTTTCCATGTTGGCGGCATAGCTGCTGCTGGGGCAATAGACAATGGCGTCTTCGCCCGTGGCCGCAATGACCTGAAACTCTTCGCTCAAGTCGCCGCCAATGGCACCGCTGTCTGCGGCCACGGCGCGGTATTGCAGGCCAAAGCGGTCAAAGATTTGGCGATAGGCCTGTGCCATGACTTGGTAACTGGCTTTGGCAGCGCTTGGGTTACGGTCAAAGCTGTAAGCATCCTTCATGATGAATTCACGCCCGCGCATCAAGCCAAATCGGGGGCGACGTTCATCGCGAAATTTGGTTTGAATTTGGTAGAAGTTCTTTGGCAGCTGTTTGTAGCTGCGCAACTCTTGACGGGCGATGTCGGTCACCACTTCTTCGCTGGTGGGTTGCACCACGAAGTCGCGGCCATGGCGGTCTTTGATGCGCAACAACTCAGGCCCCATCTTCTCGAAGCGTCCAGTCTCTTGCCACAGTTCGGAGGGCTGAACCACGGGCATGCTGAGCTCAACTGCGCCGGCACGGTTCATTTCGTCGCGCACGATGGCTTCGACCTTGCGGATGACACGCAGGCCCATGGGCATGTAGTTGTAAATGCCTGCGCCCAACTTCTTGATCAAGCCCGCGCGCATCATGAGTTTGTGGCTCACCACTTCGGCGTCAGCGGGGGCTTCTTTGAGGGTGGAGATGAGGAACTGAGAGGCTTTCATGGCGGAAGAAATAAATACAGAATGTGAGAGGGGAATCAGGGTGAGTCCTAGGGTGCGCACAGCAGCACTGTGCATAATGGACTCAGTTTAAAAATTTGAGGTTTGATTATGCTTGACCGAGAAGGGTTCAGACCCAACGTCGGCATCATCTTGCTCAACCAGAAAAATCAGG
>CAIMWY010000350.1 GCA_903845315.1 uncultured Burkholderiales bacterium | reverse complement strand
TTGATATTGGCGCACAAGGCGGTGAGCTGGGCACGGCTGTGCCAGTTGCGGCCAAACAAGATGATGCCGCCCGTCAGCGGATGCGCCAGTCGCTGACGATCGACCGCTGTGAGTTCAGTACCCGCGATGTCAAGAATGAGGGGGGCGTGATGGAACATGGACAACTTATTGTTTTTCAACGATGACAAAGCTGGTGGCGTAGTCGGACTCGTCGCTCACACTGACCTGCGCTGTCAGGCCACGCGCGTCGCACCAGTCTTTGAGCACACCGTGGAGCACGATGACGGGTTGGCCACTGGGCAGTTTGGCGACTTCGCACAAACGCCAAGTCATCGGCATGCGCATGCCCAAACCGATGGCTTTGCTGAAGGCCTCTTTGGCCGAGAAGCGCGTGGCCACATAGCGCACGCCGCGCTCTGGCCAGCGCTGGCTGCGGTTGCGCCAGGTGGCCAACTCGTTGTCGCTCAATACTTTTTGCGCAAAGCGTTCGCCATGTTTTTCTAACGACGTGCGAATGCGCCGAATGTCGCAAATGTCGGTGCCAATGCCGTAAATCATGCGGGTAGGCACGCGAGGTAAGCGCGCACGGTGTCGGTGTAGCCCATCTCCAGGGCGTCGGCCACGAGGGCGTGGCCAATGGAGACCTCCAGCACCCCGGGTACGGCGCGCAAGAAGGTGCCCAGGTTGTCGCGGTTCAGGTCGTGACCGGCATTGAGCCCTAAGCCCACGGCCAAGGCTGCTTGCGCGGTGGCTTCAAAAGCGGCCAAGACATTCGCTTGGCTGGTAGTGCCAAAAGCGCTGGCATAGCTTTCGGTGTACAGCTCCACCCGGTCGGCCCCCACGGCTTGGGCGGCGGCCATGGCGTCAGGCACAGGGTCCATGAACAGACTCACGCGCGCGCCCCAAGCTTTGGCTTGGGCAATCAAGGGTTTCAAACGTTGCGCGTCTTGCGGAAAACTCCAACCGTGGTCGCTGGTGAATTGGCCTTCGCTGTCGGGCACAAAGGTCACCTGGTGGGGACGCACTTGCTGCACAAAGTCCATCAGGTTGTGACAGGGGTTGCCTTCGATGTTGAACTCACGATCCGGCCAGGCCTTGAGCAGTTGCGCCAAGGCATGCACATCATCGGCTCGAATGTGACGTGCATCAGGACGCGGATGCACGGTGATGCCCGCAGCGCCCGCTTGCAAGCACAAGGTGGCTGCACGCGTGACGCTGGGAATGCCCAAGTGGCGCGTGTTGCGCACCAAGGCCACTTTGTTGAGATTGACCGACAAGGCGGTGCGGGTGTGGGGCTGGGACATGAAATCAGAAACCTTGAAGGTCCACCATCATCTGCCGGGTGCGCAGTGTGTGGACCCCGCAATGGTAGTGCAGCAAGGCGCGCAGTTGACCTTGCAAGGTATTGCGCTGGTCAGAGGGCAGCTCGGCACACACGCGCAGGGTGGCGCTCATGGGACTGTCGGCACCCAAGCTGGCATCGAGTTGCTGCCACACCAAGCCCGCTAGTCCGACGCGGTCTTGCGCGCTGTGGCTGCGCAAGCCGCCTTCTGGAACTAGGCTGTAAGTGGCCTGCTCTTGCAACGGGGCCAAGGTGAGGGTTTGGGCATTGAGCTGGGGCAACAAGCCAATGTCACGCAGCAGCAGCAGCTCAAACGCCCGCAAGGCCGGCGCCATGGTGCCTTCGTGGCCCGAGGCCAAAACCTGCACCACTTGGGCATACAAATCAAACAGTCGGGGATGGGGGTCGTCACGCGCCAGCAAACGCAACAGCAATTCGTTGAGGTAATAGCCCGATAACAAAGACTCGCCCTGGGGCATGATGTGCCCGCCCACCCATTCCGCGCCTTTGAGGGTGCGAATTTCCGCGTCGCCGGTGTAGGTGATGTGCAGGGGCTGCAAGGGCAGCAACACCGGGCGGAAATTGGAGGTGGGCCGCTTGGCACCTTTGGCCACCAAGGCCACCCGGCCATGGTGGCGGGTGAAGGTTTCCAGAATCAAACTGGACTCGCTCCAGTCGTAGCGGTGCAAGACGAACGCGGGTTCGTCTTGGATTCGGACAATCCCACGCGTAGAAGTTGAGCTGCTGGATTTACTCGTAGCCAAAGCTGCGCACCCGCGCTTCGTCGTCGGCCCAGCCAGAGCGCACTTTGACCCACAGCTCTAGGAACACTTTGGCGTCAAAGAGTTTTTCCAGCTCAGTGCGGGCTTCGGTGCCCATGCGCTTGAGGCGCTCGCCTTTGTCGCCAATGACCATGGCTTTGTGGCCGTCACGCTCCACCACGATGGTGGCGGCAATGCGCACCATGCGTTTGACGCCTTTGGTTTTGCCGGGTTCTTCTTCGAACTTGTCGATGATCACGGTCGAGGTATAGGGCAATTCATCGCCGGTCAGGCGAAACAGTTTCTCGCGCACCATCTCGGCGGCCATGAATTTTTCGCTGCGATCGGTCAACTCGTCAGCGGCATACATCCAGCCTTGTTGGGGCAGGTACTTTTCACAAATCCCCATCAAGCGCTCCACGTCTTTGGCGTTCTTGGCTGACATGGGCACAAATTCGGCAAAAGCGTGACGGGTTTGCATCTCCTGCAACCAAGGGGCCACATCGGCGCGGCTCTTGACCGAGTCGAGCTTGTTGGCCACCAACAGTGTGGGAATGCCAGGTGCCAGCAGGGCCAACACACGGGCGTCGGCGGGGGTGAAGCTACCCGCCTCCACCACCAACAAGACCAGGTCCACATCGCCCACCGCGCCTTGCACGGTTTTGTTGAGCGATTTGTTCAATGCATTGCCATGGATGGTTTGAAAGCCAGGCGTATCGACAAACACAAACTGCGAGGCACCCTCGGTGCGCATACCCGTGATGCGGTGGCGCGTGGTTTGCGCTTTGCGCGAGGTGATGCTGATTTTTTGACCCACCAAGGCATTGAGCAAGGTGGACTTGCCTACGTTGGGCTTGCCCACGATGGCAATCAGGCCACAACGCTGATCGGCAGGTGGCACGGCCACGGGACTAGCCACCACACGGTTGCCTTTGCTGGCAGCCAGCATGGCGTCAATGTCTTGCAGGCTTTGGTCTGTCGCGTCGTCTTGAGGGGCTTGGGGTGAAGTCATGTCGACTCCTTTAAAACATCAAGCATGGCTGCTGCGGCGGCCTGCTCTCCTGCACGGCGCGATGCGCCAATGCCACGCTCGCAGCGGGCCAATTCAGGGATTTCGCACTCGACGTCAAATGTCTGGCGGTGCGCGGCACCCAAGGTACCCACCACACGGTAGATAGGTAGCTTGAGTTTGCGCGCTTGCAACCATTCTTGCAATTCGGTTTTGGGGTCTTTGCCGACGGCTTGCATCTCTGGGTTGATTTCCACCGCCGAGAAGATACGTTGCACCAAGGCATGCGCGGCGTCATAACCAGCGTCTAGATAGACCGCTCCGAGCACAGCCTCCAACGCATCGGCCAAGATGGACGCACGTTTGTGCCCCCCGGAGCGCATCTCGCCCTCACCCAGGCGCATGATGCCCGACAAACCGAGCTCGACCGCCAGGTGGTGCAAGGTGTCTTGCTTGACCAAGTTGGCGCGCACACGCGACAGATCGCCCTCAGGCAAGTTGCTCTCGCGCTGGTAGAGCATATGGGGCACGCCGAGGTTGAGCACAGTGTCGCCCAAAAACTCTAGGCGTTCATTGTGGTCTGCGCTGAAGCTGCGGTGGGTCAGCGCCTGCACCAACAGTGCAGGGTTGCGAAAGCTGTGCTGCAAGCGTTGTTGCAGAGTTTCAAGAATTTTTTGCTGGGTCAAAGAGGCTTGGGCCATGGAGCTGCGTGAGGTCATTCAAAAGCGCC
>CAIMWY010000349.1 GCA_903845315.1 uncultured Burkholderiales bacterium | reverse complement strand
CCCTCGGCGGTGAAGGCGGCGGCGTGCTGGCCGATTGGCTGATCGAGGCGGCACGTCACGCGGGCTACCCCGCACAAGCCACCTCTATCCCGGGCGTGGCGCAGCGCACGGGTGCCACCACCGATTACCTGGAGGTGTTTCCCACCCACAGCAGCGCCCTGGGTGGGCAACGCCCAGTGTTTGGCCTCAACCCCTTGCCCGGCCGCTTGGACTTGCTGGTGTCGTCAGAGTTGCTCGAAACCGCCAGGCAGACCGCGCTGGGCTTGTGTTCGGCCGACCGCACCTGTGTGGTCAGCGCCAGCAACCGCGCCTTGACCACGCAAGAAAAAATGCAACTCGGCGATGGCCGCTTGGACGACGCCGCGCTGGTGCACCTGCTGCAACAGCACAGCCAAACCAGCCATGTGCTGGACATGGCGGCACTGACCCGCCAAGCCGGCACCGTGGTGAGCGCCACCATGCTCGGCTGCATTGCGGCCAGCGGTGTGCTGCCCATGCAGCGCGCCGATTACGAGGCGGCCATCTTGGACGGCCACGCCACGGGCAACGCCAGCCAACAAGCCAGCTTGCGCGGCTTTGCCTTGGGGCTGGACGCGGTGCAACAGCAACGCACCCAGTCGCGCTATGTCGATGCTGTGCTTGCACCCACGGCCAACACCAAGCCCCACGCAGCGGATGCGCCCGCGCTGCCAGAGGGCGTGGCGGCTTTGGTTCCAGCCGCCGTGCACCCCACGCTGCGCTTGGGCCACGCACGTTTGATCGACTACCAAGGTGCCAACTACGCCGCGCTGTATGTGCAGCGTTTGCACGCTGTGTGGGCCGCCGAGCAGTCGAGCGGGCAAGGACAAAGCCACGCCACCGAAGAGGTGGCGCGTTGGTTGGCGCTGTGGATGGCGTTTGACGACATCGTGCGTGTGGCCGATTTGAAAAGCCGCGCCTCGCGCCTGCAACGCGTGCGCGACGAGGTCAAGGCCAAGCCCGACGATGTGGTCAAGCTGTACGACCACTTCAAACCCGGCGTGCCGGAGTTTGCCGGGCTCTTGCCCAGCCGCTTGGCCGAGCGCTTGATGGCCTGGGAACAACGCCGCGTAGCAGCAGGCAAAGCGCCCTTAGGGTTGCCCATCAAGGTGGGCACGCACACGGTGGGCGGCTTGCTCATGTTGCGGTTTTTAAGCGGCTTGCGCGGCTTGCGTCGATGGGGCCACCGCTACGCGCAAGAACAAGCGCTGATCACCGACTGGCTGGCAGCCGTCGAGTCAGGCGCACGCGCGCACCCGGCTTTAGGGCTGGCGCTGGCGCAGTGCGGCCGCCTGATCAAAGGCTATGGCAGCACCCACACACGCGGGCGCGACAACCTGTTGCACATCGTGCGGCACCTGGCGCACGGCGCCGCTTTTGACACGCCGCAAGCGCGCGCCAGTGCCATCGACCAAGCGCGTGAAGCGGCCTTGCGCGATGAAGCCGGCCAGGCCCTGGACGTGACCTTGCGCGCGCACGGTGCGCCTGCACGCGAGCTTCGGGCGAAGCCCATCCGCTGGATGCCACGGGTGCGCACCCCGCACGCAGACAAAGGTTGACAGGGGGAAACACCCGTAGCCAGCCACGCCATCAGCGATTACAAATACGCACCTGTTCTCTGTCGCATCTCGCGGCTTTTATCTCACCTGCGTGATCCCCTTTTTTGCGAGACCCCCATGCCCATCCCACTCTCCCGCACCCTGCTCACCACCGCCGCACTGGCCCTCAGCCTAGGCGCCGCCCAGGCCCAAGACAAACCCGTGGCCTTGAAGTTCGCCAGCTGGGTGCCCGCACAACACGCCCTCAACCCCGCCTTGGTGGCCTGGGGCGAGAGCTTGAAAGCGGCATCGGGCGGCACACTCACCGCCACCATGTTTCCTTCCGAGCAATTGGGCAAGGCGTTTGACCACTTCGACATGGCGCGGGACGGCATTGCCGACTTTTCGTATGTGAACCCCGGCTACCAGCCTGGGCGATTCCCCGTCTTTGCCGCCGCTTCTTTGCCCTTCATGATCAGCAATGCCAAAGCAGGCTCTGCTGCGATTGATGCGTGGTACCGCGCCTATGCCGCCAAAGAAATGAAGGACGTGCACTTTTGCTTTGCCTTTGCCCATGACCCGGGCGCTTTCCACTCGCGCAAAAAAATCGTCTCGCCCACCGACATCAAAGGCATGAAGGTGCGCCCCGCCACCTCGACCGTAGGCCAGATGATCACGCTCTTGGGCGGCACCAACGTGCAAGCCTCGGCGCCTGAGTCGCGCGACATGCTCGAGCGCGGCGTGGCCGAGGCCATTACCTTCCCATGGGGTTCGGTGATGTTGTTTGGCATCGACAAGGTGGTGAAGTACCACATGGACGTGCCGCTGTACGCCACGCCTTTTGTCTGGGTGATGAACAACGACAAATACAACGCCATGTCGGCCAACCAAAAGAAAGCGGTGGACAGCCATTGCACCAGCGAATGGGCCGAGAAGGTGGGTAGCGCTTGGGCCGACTTTGAAATTTCGGGTCGCGTCAAACTGGCCGCCGACCCCAACCGCGAGGTCTACAAGCTCACGCCTGAGCAACTCGCGGCTTGGAAACAAGCGGTGGCCCCAGTGGAAGTGCAGTGGGCCAACGACGTGAAAAAAACCGGGCAAGACCCCGTTGCCGTGTTATCGGCATTCAAGCAATCGCTGGCCAAGTACAAATCGGGTCTGTGATCGCCCATGACGGGCCTGTCTGAAAAATCGAAGAGCCCGTTCGATCGCATCATCGATGCCATCGAATGGATGGCTGCCTTGTTTGTGGGCATCGTGGCGGCCAACATCTTCTTTGCTGTTGTCCTGCGCAAGTTCTTTGACACCTCGATCCCCGACAGCTACGACTTCGGCCGCTTGCTGCTGGGCATCTTGATTTTTTGGGGCATTGCCGCCACCAGCTACCGCGGCAGCCACATCACGGTGGATTTGCTGTGGACCAGCGCGAGTCCGCGCATGCGCCGCTTCATCGACGTGTTTGCCACCCTGGTGTTGATGTTTGTGGTGACCGTGCAAACCATCATGCTGTTCGACAAGGTGGCCGTGACCATGCGCGACAACGTGCTCACCTACGACCTGAACCTGCCCACCTGGCCTTTCTTTGCCGTGGCTTGGATGGGTGATGTGTGCGCGGTGCTGCTGATTGGCATCCGCACCTGGCGGCTGATCATGCAGCCCGAAGCGCTGGAAGATCACCCTGAAATGAAAACCAACGAGTGACCATGGAACTGAGTACCGATGCTGTAGCCGTGATTGGCTTTGTGGTCTTGTTTGTGCTGATGCTCTTGCGCGTGCCCGTGGGCATGGCCATGGGCTTGGTGGGCGTGGTGGGCTACAGCTACATCGCGGGCATGGGCCCGGCGTTGAAGCTGGTGGGCCAAACCTCGATGCGCACCGTGACCGACTACACCTTTGGCGTGATTCCGATGTTCATGTTGATGGGCGCCTTTGTGTCAGTGTCGGGCGTGAGCCGTGAATTGTTTCGCGCTGCCAATGCCTTCATTGGTCATTTGCGCGGCGGCTTGGGCGTGGCCACCGTGTTGGCCTGCGGTGGCTTTGCCGCCATTTGTGGTTCGTCGGTCGCCACCGCCGCCACGTTTTCTGCCGTGGCCTACCCCGAGATGCGCCGCTTTGGCTACCCCCAATCGTTTGCCACCGGCGTGATTGCCGCGGGCGGCACGCTGGGTGCCATGTTGCCGCCCTCCACCGTGCTGGCGGTCTACGCTATTCTGACGCAACAAGACATTGGCAAACTCTTCATGGCGGGCATCGTGCCGGGTTTGTTGGCCATGACCATGTATGTGATCACCATTGTCTTGATCGTGCAATTTCGCCCCGACTGGCTGCCCGCTGGCGAACGCAAGTCCTTCGGTGAGCGCATGAGCGGCCTCAAAGATGTGTGGGCCCCATTGACCTTGTTTTTGTTTGTCATCGGCGGCTTGTACGGCGGCTTTTTCACCCCCACCGAAGCTGGCGGCGTGGGTGCCAGCGGCGCTTTTCTGCTGGGGGTGTTGCGCGGCAAACTCGACCGCGCAGGCATTCGTGAAGCCTTGTTGTCCGCCACCCGCACCTCGGCGGCGGTGTTCACCGTGTTGATTGGTGCGCTGCTATTTGGCTACTTTCTCACCATCACCCAAACCCCGCAAAAGCTGACCGAGTTTTTAACCGGCCTAGGCATTGGCCGCTACGGTGTGCTGGCCCTGATCATGGTGATGTACCTGGTGCTCGGTTGTTTGATGGACGCCATGGCCATGATCATCTTGACCGTGCCCATCATCTACCCGGTGATCTTGCAGCTTGGCTTTGATCCGATCTGGTTCGGCATCATCATCGTCATGACCGTGGAGCTCGGCCTCATTCACCCGCCCGTGGGCATGAACGTGTTCGTGATCAAAAGCGTGGTCAAAGACGTGAGCTTCATGACCATCTTCAAAGGCGTGATTCCGTTTGTCATCACCGACATCTTGCGCTTGATCATCTTGATCGCGTTTCCCATCATCGCGCTGTGGTTGCCCAACCGCTTGTGACAACGCGTCTCAGCGCGAAACCACGCAACGCCAAGCCGCCCTCACCCTAGCTCTCGCCCGTAGCCAAGGCGAGCAGTCAGCGCCCGATGCGGCGACATAAAGCGCGTAGCGCGGAGCCGCAGCGGGTGCTGGCTGTTCGCCTTGGCGAAGCGAACGAACCTCAACAGACTTTGTAAAAACTCAAATGCACCGCATCCGGCAACCGCAAACCCACACCAATGAACTGGTGCTCGGCCAACCAAGACCACTGCGGCGTGCTCGCTTCAAAAATGGGCTGGCAGCGAAAATACACCCGCGCCGGATCCACCGGCTCACCCCGACGAATCTTCGCGGAGTCCTCGGCACTGGCCACCCGCAGCGCCTTGTTCTGCACAAACACGCGCGTGCCGTCATCCAGCGCCAACACATAGCGCGCGTCCAAATGCGCTTGCGTGCCCTCGCCCACGATCAACTGAAAGTCGGCCCCACCCGCCACGATGCGCCCTTGCATCAGCGGCCCCGTGACCGTGCCGCCGGTGATGGGAATCATGCGGCGCAGGCCCATGGCGGTGGCGCCCACTTCCACCGGGGCGTCGATGGTGACGGCCAAGTCACACACATGTTCCAGCTCAGGTGCGGG
>CAIMWY010000348.1 GCA_903845315.1 uncultured Burkholderiales bacterium | reverse complement strand
CGATATTCTGAGTTTTGGCCGCCTGCACCACAGCACGGGCCAGCGGGTGCTCGCTGCCACTTTGCAAACTGGCGGCCATGGCCAACCAATCGTCTGCGCCCTCTGCGGCGTTGGCAACGGGAGTGAGCGACAGCAAGCGCGGCTGGCCCACGGTCAGGGTGCCGGTTTTATCAAACGCCACCGTGTCCACCCGGTGCGCCACCTCCAGGGCTTGGACGTCTTTGATCAAGATGCCATGTTTGGCCGCCACGCCCGTGCCCGCCATGATGGCCGCCGGCGTGGCCAGCCCCAGGGCACACGGACAAGCAATGACCAACACGGCCACAGCATGAATCAGCGACAGCTCGACGCTGTGGCCGCTCCACCACCATGCCAGCAAGGTCAGCAAGGCCAACACCAACACCACAGGCACAAACACGGCGGAGACTTGATCCACCAGCCGTTGAATGGGCGCCTTGGCCGATTGCGCGTCTTCCACCAAGCGGATGATGTTGGCCAAGACGGTAGCGGTTCCGGTAGCCGAGACCTGGATGACCAAGCGCCCTTCACCGTTGATGCTGCCCCCGGTCATTCGGGCGCCAACCCCCTTGGTCACAGGCAGCGGCTCGCCTGTGAGCATGGATTCGTCCAACTGGGAGTCCCCTTCAAGCACCAAGCCATCGGCGGGGACGCGCTCGCCCGGCAACACCACCACACGGTCGCCCACCAACAGCTCGTCGATCGGAATGTCTTGTTCGCCATCGGGCCCAATCACGCGCGCACGTTCAGGGCGCAAGGCATGCAGGGCACGAATGGCGTCGGTGGTTTGACGTTTGGCGCGCGCCTCCAACCATTTGCCCAAGAGCACCAGCGTGATGACCACCGCCGAGCCCTCGAAATACAAATGCACCATGCGGCCCTCAGGAGCCGTCCACCACAGCCACACCGACAAGGCCCAACCGGCTGTGGTGCCCAGCGCCACCAACACGTCCATGTTGCCGGTGCCCGCCAGCAAGGCGTGCCAGCCCGCTTTGTAAAAACGCGCGCCCAGCACGAACTGCACCGGCGTGGCCAGCAAAAATTGCCACAACGCAGGCAGCATCCAGTGCTGGCCCGCCACATCGCCCACCATCGGCAACACTAAAGGCAGGCTCAACACCAGGCCAGCGAACACAGGAGAAAAACCAAACCACGACCCCGCAGCTTGTTGTTCGAGATGCTCAGGCGCCAGCGGCTCGTAGCCTGCATCACGCACCGCGCGGCGCAAACGGGCTTCATGACTGGCATCGTTGTCGTTCCAGGCCACACGGGCAGACTCGCTGGCCAGGTTAACACTCACCGCCGTGACCCCTGGCAACTTGGCAATGGCCCGCTCCACACGGGCCACACACGAGGCGCAGGTCATGCCGCCAATGCCGATGTCGCTGGTGCTGTCACTCATAAGCGTTAAGCTTACTCCCCTGATATGGAGCCACCGATGAATCACACATTCCAAGTACACGGCATGACCTGCGGCCACTGCGAGTTGGCGGTGAAAAAAGCCGTGATGCGCTTCGACCCTCAGGCCAAGGTGGAGATTGACCGACCGCACAACAAGGTCGTCATCGAGAGCACACACCCCCATGAAGCACTGGCACAGGTCATGGCTGAAGAAGGATACGAAGTCTTATGAGCACCATCCAACAAGCACGCGGTGTGGAGCGCCTGGTGCGCGGTCAAGACACGCAAGACGGCGCGGGGGTTCGCCTCACACGCGTGTTGTCACACGATTTACAACAGCGTCTCGACCCCTTTTTGATGCTGGATGCATTTGGGAGCGACAAGCCCGACGACTACATTGCCGGGTTTCCCAACCACCCACACCGTGGCTTTGAAACGGTGACCTACATGATCGCAGGACGCATGCGGCATCGTGACAGCGGTGGGCATGAAGGCTTGCTGCAAAACGGTGGGGTGCAATGGATGACGGCCGGGCGCGGACTGGTGCACAGCGAAATGCCCGAGCAAGAAGAAGGCGTGATGGAGGGTTTTCAACTCTGGCTCAACCTGCCCGCAAAAAACAAGCTCTGTGAGCCTTGGTACCGCGACATTCAAAGCGCAGACATTCCCGAAGTCACCACGCCGCAGCAGGTGTTGGTGCGGGTGATTGCTGGGACGTCGCATGGGGTGGCGGGTGCCGTGTCACGCGAGCACACCGAGCCGCTGTATCTGGACTTGCATTTCCCCGACCGCGAGGGTGTGGTGCTGGAACAAGCCATTCCGTCTAGCCACCATGCGTTCCTTTACGTGTACCGAGGGGGGTTGGAGGTGGTGCAGGACAACACCAGCACCGCCGTGCCTGCGCAGCGCATGGCGATTTTGAGCCAGGGTGGCGACGGCGTGCTGCTGCGCGCCCAAGCCAACACCCGCGCCATCTTGATCGCGGGCAAGCCCTTGCACGAACCCATTGCGCAATACGGTCCGTTTGTGATGAACACGCGCGAGGAGTTGGCGCAAGCGGTGGACGACTTCCGCGCGGGCTTGATGGGTTGAGTCACACAACTTTACGTAACTTGTTGCGAGACACAAGGTGACGACACATCGACCGGGCACAGTCAACCCTTGAGGGAAGCATGTCGCTTCTTGTTACAAAGGACTTGGTCATGACCTGTTTCAAAGCATCACGTTTGCCATTCGCCGCCACGCTCGCCGCTCTCGGCTTGGCGGTGAGCCTAAGCGCCCACGCCCAACCCATGGGCGGTATGGGCATGCCGGCTGACGCCATGGTGGGACACCCACACATGAGTAACGGCAGCAAGCAACACACACACATGGCCCAAAGCTGGGAGGCGCGTCAAAAAGAGCTCAAAGCCAAGCTCAAACTCAGCAGCACACAAGAAGATGCATGGAACATTTTTGCGCAGGCCATGAAGCCTTCGTCAAAACCACCGTTGGCCGCATTGGATCGTGAGGCCTTGGCCAAGCTGAGCACGCCCGAGCGCATTGACAAAATGTCAGCATTCCATGAGGCACACCACGCCGAAATGCAAAGCCACATGAAGCAGCGCAACGATGGTGCCAAGCAGTTTTATGGTCAGTTGACCGCCGAACAGCAAAAGGTGTTCGATGCTGAAACCTTGCCACGCGCTCCTCACCCGATGGGTCGCATGGGCCAAGGGCCAGCAGGCAACGCCAATTAAATATCGATGTTGGCAGCGCGCAAAGCGTTGCTTTCGATGAAGTGGCGACGGGGTTCAACCTCATCGCCCATCAACATGGTGAACACACGATCGGCTTCGATGGCATCGTCAATTTGCACACGCAGCAGACGGCGCACCGTCGGGTCCATGGTGGTTTCCCACAGCTGCGCTGGGTTCATCTCACCCAAGCCCTTGTAGCGTTGGCGTGCGGTTGCGTGCTCGGCCTGAGCAATCAACCAACGCATGGCAATGCGAAAGTCGCTGACCTTTTCTTCTTTGGCTTTGTCGCCCTCGCCACGCAAAACGCGCGAACCCTCATTGAGCAAACCACGGAAGGTTTGTGCGGCTTCAGCCAATGCGGCGTAGTCTGCGCCGTGCACAAAGTCTTGCGTGATGACGCTACTTTTAACGTTTCCGTGGTGGCTTCGGCTGATGCGCAAAATAGGTTTGTCGGTGCGCACATCAAATTCACCCGTCGCTTCTGAACCACTGCCCAACTCTCGCAATTTGGCTTGCATGGCCACAGCAGACGCTTGTGCTTGCGCCACCGTGTCCAGATTGACCGACACGCCGTCTGCCATGGCGCGCAACGCCTCCGCATCCATGAAGCCACTCAAACGGGCAATGACGGCTTCAGCGAGTTGATGCTTGCGCGCCAATTCGCCCAAGGTGTCACCACTCAAGGCTTGGGGATTGGCGCCGCCTGTGGTGATGCTGGCGTCTTTGAGCGCGATGCGCAGCAAGAAGCTGTCGAGTGCTGGGCCATCTTTAAGGTATTGCTCTTCTTTGCCCACTTTGACTTTGTAGAGCGGCGGTTGCGCAATGTAGATGTGTCCGCGCTCGACCAACTCGGGCATTTGTCGGTAAAAGAAGGTCAGCAACAACGTACGAATGTGCGCGCCGTCCACGTCGGCGTCGGTCATGATGATGATGCGGTGGTAACGTAATTTGTCGACGTTGAAGTCGTCTGTGGCTGACTTACCCGATTCGGCACTGGCTTTGCCGATGCCGGTGCCCAAGGCCGTGATGAGGGTCAAAATTTCATTGCTGGTCAGCAGCTTTTCGTAACGCGCCTTTTCAACGTTCAAAATCTTGCCGCGCAAGGGCAAGATGGCTTGAAATTTACGGTCGCGCCCTTGTTTGGCAGAGCCCCCCGCGGAGTCACCCTCAACGATGTAGATTTCGCAAAGGGCCGGGTCTTTTTCTTGGCAATCCGCCAATTTGCCTGGCAAGCCCATGCCATCCAATACGCCTTTTCGACGCGTCATCTCGCGGGCTTTGCGTGCAGCTTCGCGAGCGCGTGCTGCATCCACAATCTTGCCGCAGATGATCTTGGCGTCATTGGGACGCTCTTGCAAGTAGTCCGTTAATGTCTTTGCGACGATGTCTTCAACTGGCGCGCGTACTTCGCTTGACACCAATTTGTCTTTGGTCTGACTGCTGAACTTGGGCTCGGGCACTTTCACAGACAACACGCAGCACAAGCCTTCACGCATGTCGTCGCCGGTGACTTCAACTTTGGCCTTTTTGGCAAAGTCGTTTTCTTCGATGTATTTGTTGATCACACGCGTCATCGCTGCGCGCAGTCCTGTTAAATGGGTGCCGCCGTCTCGTTGAGGGATGTTGTTGGTGAAGCACAGCACACTCTCGTTGTAGCCATCATTCCACTGCATGGCCACTTCGACACCAATGCTGGTTCCAGGAATGCCCCCGTATGTTTCAGCTGGGCGTTCCCCTTCAGAATAAAACGCATTGGGGTGCAAGATTTTTTTGCCGGAGTTGATGAAGTCAACAAAACCTTTGACGCCACCCGTCCCTGAAAAATCATCTTCTTTTCCTGTGCGTTCGTCTAACAAACGAATTCGCACACCGTTGTTCAAGAAACTCAGTTCACGCAGGCGCTTGCTCAAAATTTCGTAATGAAAGTCGCTGTTTTGCGTGAAGATTTCTACGTCTGGCAAAAAATGAACTTCTGTGCCCCGTTTCTCTGTTTCTCCTGTGACCTTCATGGGAGAAACTTCCACGCCATTGACGACCTCTATCAAACGGTTTTGAACAAACCCTTTAGAAAATTCCAAGGTGTGGACTTTGCCCTCGCGTCGAACGATCAAGCGCAACGATTTGGACAAAGCATTGACACAAGACACACCGACACCATGCAACCCACCCGACACCTTGTAGCTGTTTTGGTTGAACTTGCCGCCCGCGTGCAATTCGGTGAGCGCAATTTCAGAGGCACTGCGACGGGGCTCGTGCTTGTCGTCCATCTTCACGCCGGTCGGGATGCCACGACCGTTGTCGGTCACGCTGATGGAGTTATCCGAGTGGATGGTGACCACGATGTCATCGCAATGACCGGCCAAGG
>CAIMWY010000347.1 GCA_903845315.1 uncultured Burkholderiales bacterium | reverse complement strand
GGCCGTGAAATGTTTCGATCTAAGCTGGTCGAGTTCCACCCAACGCGCGACTACACCCTGCCCGACATCTGCACCGCGCTGGGCGTCGTGCCCGCTGAGTCGCAAGAGGATTTCAAGCCCATCCGCCTGTCGGATGACGGTGCCGACGACGTGCTCGCTTGGCTGTCAGATCAAGGCATGGCGCTCTCGCGCCCCAACGCGCAGGGCTGGGCCGGCATCATCTGCCCCAACAGCGCCCAGCACACCGACGGCAACCCCGAGGGCCGTTACATGGCCGCCAACCGAGCGTTTTGTTGCCTTCATGGCCACTGCGTGGACTTTGACAGCGCGACGTTCTTGCAGTGGGTGGCCGACAATGGCGGGCCCAAGCACACGCCTGGCCTGCGTGAGGAGTTGCTGGCCGTGGCGATGGACTCGGCCCTGTCCAAGCTGCAGCCGACGCCTGAATACCCCGACCGCGCGTCTGAGATCGTCGCCGAGGTAGAGCGCAAGGAACTGGGCCGCATCGAGCGCGACGGCTGGTATGAGCGTTTCGCATATCTGCAAGATGATGAGGCGTTCTTTGATATGCAAGACCGCCGCGAGATCAGCAGGGGCACATTCAATGCTCTGTTCCGTCACATCAAGTGCGTGTCGGTGCACAGCACCGCCAAGACCCCCCGCCGCATTGAGGCGTCAATCTGCTTTGACGAAAACCGCCAAGCCAAAGGCGCCAAGTCCTTGGTCGGCATTACTTACGCTGCGGGCTCCGACGTGCTTGTCGCCCGTGACGGGCTCGTGTACGGCAACCGCTGGCGCGACGCCCGCCCAACGCCCGTAGCTGGTGACGTCACTATGTGGCTTGAGCACTTGCACCGCATGGTGCCTGTCGAGTACGAGCGTGAGCACCTCTTGAACGTGCTGGCCCATAAGGTCCAATTTCCCGCCCATAAGATCAATCACGCCGTGCTGATGGGTGGCCACCCGGGCTCGGGCAAGGACACCCTGCTCGCTCCGTTCTTTTGGGCCATCGGTGGCGCCGCCAAGGCCAATTGCTCGCTGGTGCGCAACGAAGAGCTGACCCAGCAATGGGGCTACGCGCTCGAGTGCGAAGTGATGGAAATCGCCGAGCTGCGCCAGTCCGAAGCCAAGGACCGGCGCGCGCTCGAGAACACCTTGAAGCCCATCATCGCCGCTCCGCCTGAGCTGCTCACCGTGCAGCGCAAGGGTTTGCACCCTTACATGGCCCTGAACCGCGTGCTGGTGGTGGCGTTTTCAAACGAGCGCGCCGCCATCAGCATCCCCTCAGATGATCGCCGCTGGTTTTGCCTGTGGGCTGACGCCGCTCGCATGCCTGAAGATGAGGCAATGAAGTTATGGAACTGGTACCAAAACCGGGGCGGGTTCGCTGCGGTGGCCGCTCACCTGTACGCCCGTGACGTGTCCGCGTTCAACCCTGGCGCCACGCCGCCAATGACCGAGGCCAAAATGATCATGGTCGAGCAAGGCCGCTCGATGGGTGAGTCCTACTTGGTCGACATCATCTCGCGTCGCTTGGGCGAGTTTGCGCCCGGCGTGGTGGCCGCGCCGTTCTATGCGCTCTGCGACCGCCTGCAGGGCCAAGCCGCGCCCGGTGTCAAGCTGGTGCCCGCTGCGCTCATGCATGCCCTTAAAGAGGCCGGGTGGGTTGACTGTGGCCGCTTGAAGTCGCGCACGTATGACACCAAAAAGCACATTTTCTGCGCGCCAGAGCTGCGCGACACGCCGAAGTCAGACCTGCGCAACATGGCCGAAAAGTTAACGGCATAAAAATTGGGCCCCGCTAGGGGCCCGTTTATTTACATCGGCGCGTCCGGTGGTGGTG